>CBFGYW010000085.1:0-6799 GCA_965653085.1 uncultured Salinimicrobium sp. | reverse complement strand
TAATGGCGTATAAATTGCGTTACACAAAAATAGCGTTATTAAATGAATGTGAACAGATCCGCCTGTTTTTATATCTTTGTTTCCTTTAAACCGAACTATGAGTTTCTTCCGATTCCTGTTTAGCAAAGCCTTTCTTATTCAGCTTGTTTTGGCTTTAGTTGCTACCGTGCTTATCATTTTCCTGCTGCTGCAATGGCTGGATTTTTCCACCAATCAGGATCAGAAGATCGCGGTGCCCGACCTTGCCCGCCTCACTTTGGACCAGGTGGATGCGCAGCTGGAGGAGCTGGACCTGCGCAGGGAGATCCTGGATTCAGCGAACTACGATCCCGATTACCCTCCCTATTCGGTGCTGGAGCAGGCTCCGATGGCGGGGAAGTTCGTCAAGGAGAACCGAAAGATATATATTACCCTGAACCCTTCAGGATTCAATAAAGTGGAGATTCCGGAGGGACTTATCAGAAAGTCCCGCAGGCAGGTGGAGCCTACGCTTCGCTCCCTGGGATTTGAGATAGGGACCATTTCCTATAAACCTGATTTCGCCCCTGATGTTGTCCTGGAACTGCGTCATAAGGGGAAACTGCTGGAGCCGGGCACGAGTCTGATGAAGACTTCCCGCATCGACCTGGTCCTCGGGGATGGTTCGGAAAGTTTCGAAATGAATGAAAACACAGCGCAGGACAGTCTGAATGTGATCGACAATACCTACGAGGAGGAGCCGGTGATGGATGCTGAAAGCATAGATGAATTCTAGAATGATGAAAATGAAAACCGAAGGCCCCCTTCCCGAGATCGACGATACTGATGATGAGCTGTATGAGCATCATCGCTTTGTAGCCGACAAGGGGCAGCAGCCTCTGCGGGTAGACAAATACCTGATGAACTACATCGAGAACGCGACCCGCAACAAGATCCAGACGGCTGCCAAGGAAGGGAACATTCACGTGAATGAGGTTCCGGTGAAGTCGAATTACAAGGTGAAGCCCGGGGATGTGGTGCAGGTGATGTTTGAGCATCCGCCCTACGAGTTCCTGCTGGCTCCCGAGAACATTCCGCTGGACATCGTCTATGAGGACGACGCGCTGCTGGTGGTGAACAAACCCGCCGGAATGGTGGTGCATCCCGGACACGGAAACTACAGCGGGACCCTCATAAATGCGCTGATCTACCATTTCGACAACCTTCCGCAGAACTCCAGCGAACGTCCCGGACTGGTGCATCGCATCGACAAAGACACCAGCGGACTGCTGGTAATAGCCAAGACAGAACAGGCGATGACGCATCTTTCGAAACAGTTCTTCAACAAGACCAGCGAGCGGGAATACGTCGCCCTGGTATGGGGGAATATGGAAGAGGATGAGGGGGTCGTGGAAGGAAACATAGGCCGCCACCCCAAGAACCGCCTTCAGAACACCGTCTACCTGGGCGACGACGAAGACAAGGGGAAACCTGCTGTCACGCATTACAAAGTCCTTGAGCGCCTTGGCTACGTGACCCTGGTCTCCTGCAGGCTGGAAACGGGACGTACGCACCAGATAAGGGTACATATGAAACACATAGGCCACACGCTCTTCAACGACGAGCGCTACGGTGGCGAAAAGATACTGAAGGGGACCACCTTCACCAAGTACAGGCAGTTCGTCGAGAACTGTTTCAAGATCCTCCCTCGCCAGGCGCTGCACGCCAAGACTCTTGGGTTTAAGCATCCAGTGACGGGGGAGATGATGAGTTTTGATAGTCCCATTCCCGAAGATATGCAGCAGTGCATCGGGAAGTGGAGGAATTACGTGCAGAACCAGAAGGAGTTTCTGGAGGAGTAGCCTTTCGACAAGCTCAGGGTGACCTGGAAATATTCGTTGAGGTTGAAGTATTGCCAATCTGAAGATTGGTCGCCCGGAAAGGCCGAGATCTAAAGATCTCGGCCAGCGGCAACGTAAAGACTTCGCCAGCCTACTACGCGTTCGCTGCGTGTGATCTTCAGATCACAGCGCCATCCGGGCGGGAATCTTCAGATTCCCATACGTGTCTACCCCCTAAATAAACTCCCATAGACAACGCCAATCCCTCCATTGAAACAATCACCCCCTTCCTCTTCAAAAACCCCTTAAAACTCCTTATTTTTGATCTGAATTAAAATGTCCATAATGAAGATCCTCCTTTCCCCCGCCAAGACCCTCGATTATGAATCTGTGCTGCCTACGACAAAGCATTCCGAAGCAAGCTTTTTGGATATCACTCAGAAGGTGAACACCAAGCTCTCGAAGCTCTCGAAAAAGAAGCTGGGGGAGCTGATGCACATCAGTCCCAAACTCGCCGACCTGAACCACCAGCGCTACCTGGACTTCCAGCCAGAGCACACAACAGAGAATTCCCGCCCCGCCATCTATGCCTTTGCGGGTGACGTTTATGTAGGCCTGGAGGCCTATACCATTCCCACAGAAAAGCTGGATCAGCTGCAGGATAAGCTGCGCATCCTTTCGGGCTTCTACGGGATCCTGAAACCTATGGATCTCATCCAGCCCTACCGCCTGGAGATGGGGACAGATCTTCCGGTGGGTAGGAAAGCCAATCTGTATGAGCTGTGGCGGGAGAAGGTCACCGGCTACCTGAACAAGGAAATGGAGAAGGGGGAGCCGCTGGTGAACCTTGCGAGTCAGGAATATTTTAAGGCAGTGGATACGAAAAAACTGAAGTCCCCGGTGATCACACCGGTCTTTAAGGATTACAAAAACGGAGACCTGAAGATCATCAGCTTCTTTGCCAAGAAGGCGCGGGGGTCGATGGCGAGGTTCATTATAGACAACAATATTGAGAAGGCCGAGGAGCTGGCGGCGTTTGATGTGGATGGGTATCGCTATAGCGAGAAGGAGTCTTCCAGAGGGGAGAATGAGCTGGTGTTTACCAGGTAAACCGTAGGGGGGTTTATGTTGCAGCAGCGGCTTTTGCCAATCCGAAGATTGGCGCCCGAAAAGGCCGAGATCTGAAGATCTCGCCCAGCCAAAAACGTCAAAAATTCTCGTCAAGAAAGAAGGTCAAAAATTCTTGTCCAGTCCCTTGTACACCCCAGCAGATTATCTGTCTCCCCAGCTGATTCCCGCACCCACCTGTAAGGAATGGTCGTGACCTGTCCACGTTCGAGTGAGAGACCCTACCATCCCCAATCCCTCATCTGTTAAAATTTATAAAAACCCACGCTCTCCCCGATTTTTTCTTGTTAATTTTTAGCAGGTATATTCCCTAAGCAACAAAAAATTATCAGCCTTGGAAATGACAATAAAAAAGGTCCTTGTAGCCAACAGGGGCGAGATCGCCATTCGTATTTTTCGCGCCTGTACCGAAATGGGACTGCGTACCGTGGGTATATATACCTACGAGGACCGCTATGCCCTTCATCGCTATAAGGCCGATGAATCGTACCAGATAGGGGCTGATAACGATCCGCTCAAGCCTTACCTGAATATAGACGCCATCATAAAGGTTGCGAAGGCCAACGGGGTGGATGCCATCCATCCGGGCTATGGCTTCCTTTCGGAAAATGCCCAGTTCGCACAGAAATGTGAGGACAACGGGATCATTTTCATCGGGCCGAAAGTGTCGGTGCTGCAAAGCCTGGGCGACAAGATCAAGGCCAAGGAGGTGGCGGTGTCCTGTAATGTTCCCGTTATTCGGAGCAGTCAGCGGGACCTGGATTCCGTAGAGGTCGCCATTGAGGAGGCCGAAAAGATAGGATATCCTGTGATGCTGAAGGCCGCTTCGGGAGGCGGGGGGCGTGGGATGCGGGTTATCCAGAGCGAAGAGCAGCTGCGCAGCGGGTTCCCTGGATCGAGACGCGAGGCGCTGAATTCCTTCGGGGATGATACCGTCTTCCTGGAGAAATTCGTCGAAGACCCCAAGCATATCGAGATCCAGGTCGTAGCAGATGGCTTCGGAAACATCGTGCACCTCTTCGAAAGGGACTGCTCGGTGCAGCGTCGCTATCAGAAGGTCATAGAATTTGCGCCATCCTTCGGACTTTCCGAAGAGGTGAAGCAGAAGCTGTACCGATATGGGCTGGACATCTGCAAGGCAGTTGACTATAACAATATAGGGACTGTGGAATTCCTGGTGGACCCGCAGGGGGAGATATTTTTCATCGAGGTGAATCCGCGTATCCAGGTGGAACATACGGTCACCGAGATCATCACCAACATAGACCTGGTGAAGACGCAGATCTTCATTGCCGGGGGCTATAAACTTTCAGATCCACAGATCAAGATCGAGGCGCAGGAGAACCTGCGGACCAATGGGTATGCGGTGCAGTGCAGGATCACCACGGAAGACCCGCTGAATGATTTTCAGCCCGATTACGGGACCATCACTACCTATAGAAGTGCTTCGGGCTTCGGTATCCGCCTGGATGCGGGCAGCGTGTACCAGGGGGTGAGCATCTCTCCCTTCTTCGATTCCATGCTGGTCAAGGTGTCGGCTTCGGACCGGACGCTGGAGGGGGCCTGCAGGAAGATGCGCAGGGCGCTGGCGGAATTCAGGATACGAGGGGTGAAGACCAATATCGGATTCCTGGACAATATCCTTTCCCACAACACCTTCCGTAGGGGCGAGGTGACCGTGAACTTCATCAAGGAGCATCCCGAACTGTTCGAGATACGACAGCCCCGCAACCGGGCCACCAAGATGGTGGATTTCCTCGGGGAGATCGTCATCAACGGGAACGAGAACGTCAAAAAGGTAGACAGGAGCAGGACCTTCATCAAGCCGGTTGTGCCTTCTTTCGAGGAGAGCGAAGTCTATCCCAGGGGAACCAAAGATCTGCTCACAGAAATGGGCCCAGAGGAGTTTTCGAGTTGGCTGCTGGAGGAGGAAGAGGTCCATTTCACAGATACCACCCTGAGGGATGCGCACCAGAGTCTGCTGGCCACCCGGATGCGTACCAGCGATATGCTGAAGGTTGCTGAAGGCTTTGCGCGAAACCATCCGGAGGTATTCAGTATGGAAGTCTGGGGTGGTGCGACCTTCGATGTCGCGTTACGATTTCTGAAGGAGGATCCCTGGGAACGCCTGCGACTGCTGCGGAAGGCTATGCCCAATGTGCTGCTGCAGATGCTGCTGCGGGGCTCCAATGCCGTTGGTTACACTGCTTACCCCGACAACCTGATCGCGAAGTTCGTCGAGCAGGCCTGGGAGAATGGGGTGGATGTCTTCCGGATCTTCGACAGCCTGAACTGGATGAAATCCATCGCCCCCTGTATCGAACACGTACGCACCCGCACGCAGGGACTTGCGGAAGGGACCATCTGCTACACGGGCGACCTGATGGATCCCAGGCAGAACAAATACACCCTCGACTATTATACCATTCTTGCACGTGAAATCGAGGATGCAGGTGCCCATATTCTGGGGATCAAGGATATGGCAGGTATCCTGAAACCCGATGCTGCATTTGAGCTTATTGGGAGCCTGAAGTCGGTGGTGAACATCCCCATTCACCTGCATACCCACGACACCTCGTCCATCCAGGCGGCCACCTATCTGAAGGCCATAGAGGCGGGGGTGGATGTAGTGGACGTCGCCCTGGGCGGACTGTCGGGGCTTACCTCCCAGCCCAATTTCAACTCGATGGTGGAAATGCTGAAGTTCCACGAACGGGGCAGGAAGTTCAACATCAAAAAGCTGAACGAGTATTCGCACTACTGGGAAGCCGTCCGCAGGTTTTACTACCCCTTTGAATCGGGCCTCGTAGCAGGTTCGGGGGAGGTGTATCAACACGAGATCCCTGGAGGGCAGTATTCCAACCTGAAGCCGCAGGCGGAGTCCCTGGGACTGTCGGATCGCTTCCACGAGATCACCGAGATGTACAGCAGGGTCAACGACCTCTTTGGGGATATCATCAAGGTGACCCCCAGTTCTAAGGTGGTGGGGGATATGGCGCAGTACCTGGTGAGCAACAATCTTCAGATCGAGGATGTGCTGGAAAGGGGGGAGGAGCTGTCGTTTCCGCAATCTGTCGTCAGCTTCTTCAGAGGGGACCTGGGACAGCCTTACGGAGGCTTTCCGGAGAAGATACAGAAGATCGTCCTGAAGGATGAGAAAGCCTATTCTGAAAGGCCTAATGCGCATCTGGAGCCCATAGATTTTGAGAAGGAGTTTGAGGAGTTTCAGAATACTTTTGGGGATGGGCTGGGGAGAGCGTTGACAATCACTGATTTCCTATCGTATAAGCTGTATCCGAAGGTGTTTACGGATTTTTTCAATCACAATCAGAAGTACGGGAGCGTAATGAACATACCCACGAAGAACTTCTTCTATGGGATGGAACCGGGGGAAGAGATCATCGTGGAGCTGGACAGGGGCAAGACGCTTCTGATAGAGCTGGTTTCGTATGGGAAGGCCAATGAGGACGGGATCGCGAAGGTGTTCTTCAAGGTGAACGGGCAGACACGCGATATCGAGGTGCAGGACCGTTCGGTGAAGGTGGAGAAGGTGGTACACGAGAAGGTAGATAAGAGCGACAGGAAGCAGGTGGGCGCCCCGCTGCAGGGGTCATTGTCTTCGATACTGGTTGAGGCGGGGGAGAAGGTGGAGAAGAATCAGCCGCTGTTTATTATTGAGGCGATGAAGATGGAGACTACTATTACAGCAAATACAGCGGGGGAGGTAGACAGGGTGCTGCTGCAACCTGGAACGATGGTGTATGCAGATGATCTGGTGCTGGTGTTTAAGTAGAGGACGGTTGCGCTCCGCGACGTCAATCTGAAGATTGACGCCCGGTGGGGCTGCGATCTGAAGATCGCGCCCAGCGAAA
>CBFGYW010000084.1:0-6823 GCA_965653085.1 uncultured Salinimicrobium sp. | reverse complement strand
ATTGTTCAGCGGCATACTGATGTTTCCTACCTCGATTTTCTGAATGATATCATCTTCGGTAGGAGTATATTCCAGTTTCAGCTGATTCTGAAAATCGAAGGTGGACTCTGTGTCGTAGTTGGCCGTAACCTTCAGCCGCTCCCCTACCTGCCCAAGCAGGCTCAGCTGGATCCTCTGGTCGAAATCGAAGGTGAAGGTGCTCCTGTTTCGTGGTGAGAAAGCGGGATTGTCGCGTTTGGAGTACAATACCCCCAGATCCAGCGCCACCGATCCCTGGGGAACCAGCTCAATCTCCCCACCCCCGAAAATGCTTTCAAAGAAACCGGAATCGACGTAAAAGCTGGGCAGCAGATCCTTCTGGGCCTCCTCGCTGCCTTCCTTCCTTCCGGAGAGGGCATCGATCTTCTGCTGAAAATATCTCTGCATCTGTTCCTCCATCACCAGCCGCTGATATTCCTCGGGCGTGAGGATCATGGGCTGCGAGATGTTGAAACTTCCAAGGGTCTGGGTATAGATATAGCGATCCAGAATAGGATCGTATTCATAGGAATTGATAATGCTGCTGGGGGAGGGAAGCCTGATCATGCCAAGGGAATAACCGGTTTTGGTGGTATCCTGCCCCGTTTCGGTTTCCTGGGCCACAACAGTGAAACACATTGCTGGCGCAAGGAAGAGAAGGAAGGCCACTAAAACTTTTAACCGGTAATTATAGTTTTGCCCCAAGGTAATTATAGATTTTTTAATGCCAATTTGATCAAAGTTTCTACCGTAGCATCCGGGTTTTCCTTCACCAGTTTATCGATAAGCTTCTCAGATTGTTTGCGGGTATAACCAAGAGTTTCTAAAGCTGATAACGTTTCTTCACGACTTGTATTGCTTTGTGGTGCAGAAACTTCATCAAGGCCAAATACCTTCAGGATCTTGTCCTTGAGGTCCAGAATAACCCGTTGTGCCGTTTTTGCTCCAATCCCTTTGATCCCCTGGATGGTAGCCACATCTCCGGAAGCTATGGCTTCCATGATCTGCTTCGGGTCCAGCGATGACAGCATGGTACGTGCGGTACTTGCCCCCACCCCCGAAACTGAGATGAGCAACCTGAAGATCTCCCGTTCACTCTTCTCCATAAAGCCGTAGAGGGTATGCGAATCCTCCTTGACCTGCAGATGAGTGTAGAGTTTTATGGCTTCAGAAGAAGGAAGCAGGGAAAAAGTATGCAGGGAAATATGGAGAAAATAGCCCATTCCGTTGCAATCTATAACCACGTTGGTGGGATTCTTTTCAACAAGCTGCCCTTTTATATGATGGATCATTCTTTAGAATAGTTAATAGAATCAAATGTAACAAAATAAAGTTGACAGGAAAACAGGAAAGGGTTTTATGGATTTGGCTGCCGAAGGACCTGAAAAAGGTCTTGCAAAGCCAAACTGAAGATTCCTGCCTCATATCATTCGCGAGTCATTGCCGAGTCATTCGCGAGTCATTCGCGAGTCATTGCCGAGTCATCTGCGACTTGAACCCGCAAATGACCCGCAAATATGTCGCGAATAACTCTGAAATGCCAAGGTGATGGTACTGCCCGTATATTTTTGAAAATTCTGTTTGGTTGTCTGAAATCTCGAGATTCCAGCCTTGCAAGATGCTGTCTTTCAGAGCTCCAGATGGATTCACCTCAATATCTCTTCTCATTTCATTAATGGAATTCCATAGAAAAAAGCCGTTCAGGATTTCGGTCCTGAACGGCTTCTATATTCAATGAGGAAGATTTAAGCTTCCTGCCTTGCCTTGCGTTCTTTTTCCTGGGCATCTACCACACAGACTGCCGCCATATTGACCATTTCCTCCACGCTGGCTCCCAGCTGGAAGATATGCACGGGTTTGTTCATCCCCATAAGGATTGGACCAACAGATTCGGCTTTATTCAGCTCCTTGAGAAGCTTATAGGTGCTGTTTCCTGATTCGAGGGTAGGAAAAACAAGAGTATTAACCTTCTTACCGGCTATCTTGGAGAACGGGAATTTCTTCTGCAGCAGGTCCTTGTTTAGGGCAAAATCGGTCTGCATCTCCCCATCCACGATCAGGTCGGGATAGAAACGGTGCAGATAAGCCACAGCCTCCTTCACCTTCTGGGCCTTCTCGTGTTTTGAAGATCCGAAATTCCCATAGGAGATCATTGCCATCACGGGTTCCATTCCAAAAAGACGGACGGTTCGCGCAGTCATCTGGGCGATTTTGGCCAGTTCCTTGGCAGTTGGATCTATATTCACGGAAGTATCACTGATGAAAAGTGGACCTCGGGAGGTGTTCATCAAATTGGTTGCTGCCACTTTGAATACGCCTTTGGCCTTTCCGATAAGCTCCAGCATTGGTTTCAGAACCGTTGGATAAGACCTGGAATATCCCGAAAGCAGGCAGTCGGCATCTCCTTCGTTCACCATCATGGCAGCAAAATAGTTGCGCTCCTTCATCAAAAGTTCAGCATCGTAAAGGGTGACGCCCTTCCGCTTCCTGGTTTTCCAATATTCCTGGGCATAGCGGCTGCGCCTTTCCTTTTCATCATCAGACTTGGAATCGATGATCACCACATCGGAAGTATGGAAATCTATCTCAATCATAAGTTCCTCAATGACATCTCTTCTGCCGAGAAGAATAGGGATTCCTATACCTTCGTCGTGTACTATCTGTGCGGCTTTCAGCACGTCCAGATGGTCGGCTTCAGCGAATACAATCCGTTTAGGATCCATTTTGGCACGGTTCATCAGCAGACGGGTGATCTTGTTGTCATTGCCCATTCTCTCCATCAGCTCATCCTCATACTTCTGCCAGTCGGTAATAGGGTGTTTTGCTACTCCACTTTCTATGGCAGCCTTGGCTACAGCGGGAGGAACCTGCGAAATAAGTCGTGGATCGAAAGGTTTCGGGATGATGTAATCCCTTCCGAAGTTAAGTTTGGTTTCCCCATAGGCGATGTTCACCTGCTCCGGAACGGGTTCCTTGGCAAGACGCGCCAGAGCTTTCACGGCAGCCATCTTCATCTCCTCATTGATCTTGGTAGCTCTTACATCCAGAGCTCCCCTGAAAATGTACGGGAATCCGAGAACGTTGTTCACCTGGTTTGGATGGTCACTTCTTCCGGTAGCCATGATGATATCCTTCCTGGTGTCCAGGGCAAGGTCATAGGCTATCTCGGGATTGGGATTGGCCATGGCAAAAACGATAGGGTTCTTGGCCATTTTCTTCAGCATTTCTGGGGTCACAATGTTTCCTACGGAAAGGCCGAGGAACACATCGGCTCCCACCATGGCTTCTGCCAGGTCGGTATATTTCTTTTTAACAGCAAACTTCATCTGAAGGTCCAGCAGACCGGTGCGTTCGGTATGAAGGACTCCTTTGGAATCGAACATCACGATATTCTTCTGCTGAACTCCCAGGGCAATATAAAGGTTGGCACAGGCAATGGCAGCGGAACCTGCTCCTGAAACCACAACCTTTACCTTACTTATCTTCTTGCCTGCCAGCTCAAGGGCATTGAGCAGGGCTGCCGAAGAGATGATGGCAGTACCGTGCTGGTCGTCGTGCATCACGGGGATATCCAGCTCTTCCTTCAGCCTTCTTTCGATCTCAAAAGCTTCAGGGGCTGCAATATCTTCTAGGTTTATTCCGCCGAAGGTAGGGGCGATATTTTTTACTGTCTCAACAAAGGTGTCGATATCCTTGGTGTCGACTTCAATGTCGAAAACATCTATATCGGAGAAGATCTTGAAGAGAAGACCTTTCCCTTCCATAACAGGCTTGGAGGCTTCGGGGCCAATGTCGCCGAGTCCAAGAACCGCGGTACCATTGGAAATAACAGCAACCAGGTTGCCTTTGGTGGTATACTTGTAAGCGTTTTCCTTATCCTTGGCAATCTCGAGGCAGGGTTCTGCAACTCCGGGAGAATAGGCCAGGGAAAGATCCCGCTGGGTGGAATATTTCTTTGTGGGCACTACCTGGATCTTCCCAGGCTGGGGTTTGGCGTGGTACACCAAAGCCTCACGCCTTTTTCTTTCGTTACTCATAATTCCCTTATTTTTTCAGGACGTACAAAGGTAAAGGTTTAAGCGCAAAATTTGTGGGAAATGTGAGGTAGAATTGAGCAGGGATTCTTTTTAGTGGGAAGCCACGAATTCACGAATAATTGAGAATAAGGGTGGATTCGTGGCCAAAAAATTAAGCCTTTCCTATTCCTTCAGAAACTTCAGGTTTCTGGTGAGTCCGCTGTATTTGGTTCTTTTTACAGCCGATTTTCGGAAGACTTTCTGAAACACCTCTTCCGTGATCTCTTCCCAGTCTTTTTTATTGAAATCGAGGATCTCGGGACTTGGGTTGAAGAGTGGCTCATTATGAGGGGTGGAGAAACGATTCCAGGGGCACACGTCCTGGCAGATGTCGCAACCGAACATCCAGTCGTCAAATTTTCCTTTAACATCATGGGGCAGTTCTTCTTTCAGCTCAATGGTAAAATAGGAGATGCATTTGCTGCCATCAACACGATAAGGTTCTACAATGGCCTGGGTGGGGCAGGCATCGATACAGGCCCTGCAGCTTCCGCAATGATCTGTGACGGGGGTGTCGTATTCCAGCTCCAGGTCGACGATCAGTTCGGCTATAAAGAAGAAGGAACCTACCTTCTTGGTAATGAGATTGGAGTTTTTGCCCCTCCATCCGAGTCCGCTTTTCGCTGCCCAGGCCTTGTCCAGCACGGGGGCTGAATCGGTAAAGGCTCTTCCATCCACCTCCCCTATTTCTTCCCGGATAAATTCCATCAATTGCTTCAGCTTGTCCTTAATGACAAAGTGATAGTCGGTGCCATAGGCGTATTTACTTATCTTGAAAGTATCGGCAGCCTGGGTTTTCTCTGGAAAATAATTCAGCAGCAGGGAGATCACGCTTTTTGAACCTTCCACAAGTTTTTTGGGGTCAAGTCGCTTGTCAAAATGGTTTTCCATATACTGCATCTTCCCGTGCCTGCCTTCGTTGAGCCACTGCTCCAGCCGGGGAGCCTCCTCTTCGAGAAATCCCGCCGGATTGATCCCACAGGACATAAAGCCAAGGCGCTGGGCTTCGGCTTTAATGAGGGTGGTATTTCTCTGGAGATTCGACATGTCGCAAAGGAACAAAAAAGCGAGGAAAAAGCTTCAGGGAAACCAGAGAATTAGAGGTTTAATTGTGTCGTGCGAGGCAGAAATGTCAGGAAGGCATTCTTTGGTTTCAGGGTTATCAGCGGATCGACCTGGATCGGGCCTTCTTTGGGTTCTATCCTGAACCTGCTCATCAACTCTGCCACTGCCAGGACCATCTCATACATGGCGAAATTGTTGCCTATGCACTTTCTGGGACCTGCCCCGAAGGGATAATAATGCTGCGACCTTTCCCTGGAAAATCGCTCAGGAATGAAAGCTTCTGGATCTTCCCAATGATCCCTGTGCCGGTGGATCTCATACATCGAAAACAGGAGGCTGGAGCCTTTTGGGATCTTCATCCCCTGAAATTCATCTTCAGTGATATTCACCCTATCAATAAAATAGGCAGGAGGATAAAGGCGCATTCCCTCTTCAATCACATTGGTCGTGTAGGGGCAGCGCTGGATGAATTCGAAATGGTTCGCGGATTCTTTTCTGGCTGCAGATACCTCCTGAAAAACCTTCTCCTGAACTTCTGGGTGTCGTGCAAGCAGTTCAGAAATGAACGTCAGCGCATTTGAGGTGGTCTCGTGCCCTGCGGTAAAGAGGATCAGGATTTCATCCAGAAGCTGCTGCTCCTCCATGGGGCTGCCGTCATCGTACCGAGCTTCCAAGAGCAGGTCCAGCAGGTCGTTTTCCCTCTTCCCGCTGGTTCGGCGTTCCTCAACGAGCTTTCTAAGAATGTTTCTGGCCTCCTGAGTAAGGTTCTTGTGATACTTTATGCTTCCACCGATGTGGAACCACCATTTCAGGTAAAACTGCCGCAGCTCCTTCACCACCATCCTCTGAGTGGCTTCGGTGATGTACTGCAGGCGGTTAATATCCTCCTTCCCCGCTGCGCTGCTGAAGAGGGATTTCACCACCGTCTGAAATGCCAGGTCGTTGAATACTGGAAAAACATCCAGACTAGTATTGGTTTTCAGCTTATCGAGCTCCACATTGATGGCCTGCTGCACGGTATTGAGCAGCTGGATTATACTTTCCTTGTGAAAAGCCGGCTGGATGAGCCGTCGCTGCTTTTTCCAATGCTCGCCCTCAATTGTTAGCAGCCCGTGCCCCACATATTTTGCTACCTCCTCTGTCTGAATGGGAGATTTGGTGAAATTCTTATGGTTCTTCTGAAGGGCAAACTGGGCAAGATCCGGATTTCTTGATATAACCACCGTTTCCGTCAGGCTCACCTTGATCTGAAAAGTATCCCCAAGGCGTTCAAAATTCTTCCGATGAAAGGGCAAAGGGTTCCGAAGGATAAGTTTCGCATTGGCGAAAAAATCCAGGATGGATACAGAAGGGATTGCTTTTGTCGCCATAGTTACTTTGCATTATTTCCCGAAAGGCGTCTTCTTTAAAAAAGGCCTCCCTGGATACCTCCACGGATCCGCCCTAAATGCTTATAGGCTGCCTCGGTTACTTCCCGCCCTCTTGGGGTACGCTGGATGAAACCCTGCTGGATAAGGAAGGGTTCGTAAACCTCTTCAATGGTTTCTGCACTTTCACTTACAGCGGTTGCCAGGGTGGTGATGCCAACAGGTCCGCCCTTGAATTTGTCGATAATGCTGGTGGGGATCTTGTTATCCATCTCGTCCAACCCGTGGGCATCAACG
>CBFGYW010000083.1:0-6831 GCA_965653085.1 uncultured Salinimicrobium sp. | reverse complement strand
ATCTTAAAGTGTCTTTTCTTTGACATCTGTTTAGAAATTTTAATTAATAAAAATTTGATACATTTGTTTCACATATAAAATTATGTTGCATTAAAGATACAAACACGGACTCGTTGCACAAGTGCAACACTGTATTACTTATCAACAATTTAGTAACCTTATCAACATTTAAATGAATTCTGAATTAAACACTAGTCTTTTAGCAGGAATGCTTAAAGCAAAAAGAGGAAGCACAGGTTTGAGGGATACCGCAAAAGAAATTGGTGGTATTAGTTCAGCAACTCTTTCTAGAATAGAAAAAGGCAAACTTCCCGATGTTGAAACCTTTATAAAAATTTGTAAGTGGTTAGAGGTTACAACAGAAACATTTATTGTGGTTGACAAAGAACAAAAAAATGTCTCCTCCAAGGATAAAATTTTGGCTCATCTTCGGGCGGATAGAGAATTAGATCCTGAGACAATGAAAATGTTAACACAAGTGATTGACTTGGCTTATAAGAGAAAATGATTTGGCAAAAAATAATTTTTTAAAAAGAGGGTTTAAAGCAGAAGCAGAAAGATTATCAAAAAAGTACAGACAAGATTTAGGTTTAAATGTTTTTGAACCTCTGTGTGGTTTTGTATTAGCTGAACACCTTAATATAGATGTAATTGCCCCAGAAGATCTTGGTTTAAATTATATCCAGTTAGATATTTTAATGGGCACCACGAAGAAAAGTTCTGGATGGTCAGCTTTAACTATGACAGACAAAAAGAATCGAAAAGTTATAATCCACAATTCTAGATCAACTACAGCTAGGCAACAAAGTGATTTAATGCATGAATTAGCGCACATAATCTGTGAGCATAAAATTAAATCACCAAAAGGAATTGTTCTTCCAAGCTATATGAGATATTATGATAAAACCCAAGAAGCCGAAGCAGAATATCTAGGCTCTGCTCTTCAATTACCTAGAGAAAGTTTAGTTTGGGCACTTAAAAAAGGAATGACTCGACAGGATATAGCTGAAAATTATACTGCAAGCTTAGAAATGGTAAAATTTCGAATCAATTCTACAGGTGTTACCAAACAATTAAAATATTTTAGAGGATAATAAATTTTGTTGTCGCTGCTGTGTGTAACATCTTGGAACGCAATTTTTTCTAGCCTTGGTATCCTTGAATCAAGGCACGTGAGTCGTGTCTATTATACCTTTAGGTCTAAGGAATAATTCTATCCAGAGATCTTTTATTGATCCGGATCATCCGTTTTGAAAGGTTTACACCTTTTATAGTTCCATCATTTATTAATCTATAAATAGTTTTTGTAGAGCAGCCTATTAAAATCGCGGCATCCTTAGCCGACAAATACTCCTTGTTTTTCAGAGCTTCGAGGTCTTTACTGATCTCGGTTTCTTCCCGATTTTTTACTTCTCCTTTGAGTTTCTTTTCCTTCAATTTCTTTTTATAGTCTCTGCTATTACAGATGTGTGAACAATATCTTGTTCTTAATGTCTTGGCTATAAAATTTTCACCACAGAAGTCACAGGTCGATTCTATCCTAATATTACTGCTCATGATCATAATTTTTCAACTTGAAAAACAAAGATAAGAAAATTTAAGGTTAGATAAGGGTAAATAAGAATAATAAAGAGGAAAAAAGAGTAATTAAGGGGAAATAAGGGACATATTTTCGCCTAAATTTTGAGTTAATTTTGTTTTACAAATAGAAGATTTTATAAATTAAAATTTTTATTTTTAATGATTTATGTGTCTTTTATATTTCAAAAGAGATGTGTGGTTAAAGGTAAAAAATAAGAACTATTTGGCGAAATTATAACGTTTAGAGCTATGAGGTGTAAATTTTTACACCTCATTGAAACCAATATTGACATGAGGTGTAAACGGGGTGTAAATATATTCTAAATAAGGGTGAAAATAAGAAAAATATATAGTGCTGAAAATGTCAGTAACAACAGGGTCTGAATATATTTTATAGGGGATTTAATGCAAATAATACCAAATAAAATTTCCTATTTATTTGCCAATACAAAAATTCGCAAATATATTCCCCAGCAGCTCGTCATTTGAGATCTCACCGGTAATTTCCCCAAAATGGTAAAGCGCCTGCCGGATATCAATTGCCAGCAGATCCCCGGAAAGATTGGAATTCAGCCCATCCTGCACCCGGTTAATCTCCTCCAGGGCCTTCAGGAGGGAATTATAGTGCCTGGTGTTGGTAACAATGGTGTTGTTGTTGCGCAGCTCTCCAGTGTTGACAAATTCCAGCAGTTTCTGCTGCAGTTCTTCCACGCCTTCGCCGGTATGGGCTGAAAGCAGTAGGAGAGGGCTGCCCTGAAGTTGTCCCCGCATCGCCCGCAGGTTTTCACGCTGCGCCTCAGATAGGCGGTCTATTTTATTTGCTACTACTATTAAAGGCTTCTGCGGAAACCGGTTCTTTATCTTTTCCACCTCGGTCTGAATGAACTCCACCTCCGAATTCTTAATCCTTAATTCTGAATTCAGGATTAATGCTCCGCTGTCCACTAAAACCACCACTACCTGTGCCTGCCCGATTTTCTCAAAGGTGCGTTTGATCCCTATGCTTTCCACCACGTCTTCAGTTTCCCGGATTCCGGCTGTATCTATAAAACGGAATCCAATGCCCCCAATCGAGATTTCGTCTTCAATGGTGTCCCGGGTGGTGCCGGCAATTTCACTTACTATAGCCCTTTCTTCGTTCAGTAAAGCGTTGAGGAGCGTGGACTTCCCCACATTTGGTTCCCCGACGATAGCAACGGGAATTCCATTCTTGATGACATTCCCTACCGAGAAGGAATCCACCAGTCTCTTTAAAACATTCTGGATCTTGACAATAAGGGCTGAAAACTGCTCCCGGTTGGCGAATTCCACATCTTCCTCAGCAAAATCCAGCTCCAGTTCAATCAGGGAAGCAAAATTAAGCAGCTCTTCCCGCAGTCTTTTGATCTCATTTGAGAATCCGCCGCGCATCTGCTGCATGGCGAGCTGGTGGGAGGCCTGGTTTTCACTGGAAATAAGATCGGCTACAGCCTCAGCCTGGCTAAGGTCCATTTTTCCGTTGAGGAAGGCCCGCAGGGTAAACTCCCCGGCTTCAGCCGAACGACATCCTTTCCGTATAAGCAGCTGGATGATTTCCTGCTGGATATAAGGGCTGCCGTGGCAGGAGATCTCAATGGTGTTTTCTCCAGTATAGGACCTGGGGCCGTGGAAAACCGATACTAAAACTTCATCAATAATTCGCTGCTCATCCACGATATTTCCAAGGTGCAGGGTATGGGAAGGTTCCTTAAGAAGATCTTTTTTCCCTTTTGCCCTGAACAGGGGAGTCACCACAGAAATAGCCTCCTTTCCCGAAACCCGGATTACAGCAATAGCCCCCGCCCCCGCAGGGGTCGCAAGCGCAACAATAGTGTCATTTAATCTCATTGGGCAAAGGTAGTAAAGAAATTATTGTAGGGGATGTGAGATTATTTTTGTTATTTAGTGATGAGAGAGGAATGCGGGGTGCGGGGTGCGAGGTGCGAGGTGCGGGGTACGAGGTATGGGGTACGAGGTACGGGTTGCGAGATAGGTATTATAACTTATTCATTTTTAAATATGCGCGAAGACAAACAACTTTTAATGATAACCCATCTTAGCCAACTACTTGATCTGGTAACGGGGGTGGGAGGATTCATAGTTCCACTGGTGATCTGGATCACTCAGAAAGACAAGGTTCTGGGGATGGATACCCACGGGAAGATGATACTTAATTTCCAGATAAGTATGTTCCTGTATTGCATAATCTCTATTCCGCTTATTATTCTTTTTGGTCTGGGGATTCTGATAATGATCGTGATCGGCCTAATTATGCTGATCTTTCCGATTATTAATGCCATTAGGGTGAGCAATGACCAGATTCCTTCCTATCCGCTAACCATAGAGTTTCTGAAATAGATTACATCGCCAAGCGAAATATATCCATATCAAAACAGGAAAGGCTGCCTTATAAAGGCAGCCTTTCTTTTGGAAGTTGAACTTCTTAGTTGTTCAGCATCACTGGCATTACCAGCATGGTGACTTTTTCCCCTTCATCCAGTCCATCGACAGGAGTAAGGATTCCCGCCCTGTTGGGAAGGCTCATTTCAAGTTGCACCTCATTTGCGTTCAGGTTTGAAAGCATTTCGGTAAGGAAACGGGAATTGAAACCAATCTGCATATCGTCTCCCTGGTAGGAACAGGTAAGCCTCTCTTCGGCCTTGTTGCTGTAATCCACATCCTCCGCAGAAATGTTTAATTCGGCTCCTGCGATCTTTAAACGTACCTGATGGGTAGTTTTGTTCGAGAAGATGGAAACCCTTCTAACAGAGCTTAAAAACTGGCTTCTGTCGATGATCAGCTTGTTAGGGTTCTCCTTAGGGATCACTGCCTCGTAGTTAGGATATTTACCATCTATTAAACGACAGATAAGGGTGGTGTCGTCAAAGCTGAACTTAGCGTTCGATTCGTTATACTCTATCAGCACTTCACTATCGCTTCCGGAAAGGATACCTTTCAAAAGGTTAAGAGGCTTCTTCGGCATAATGAATTCCGCAGTCTGGGAAGCTGCAATGTCTTCCCTGGAATATTTTACCAGCTTATGGGCATCGGTAGCAACAAAGGTCAGGCCTTCGGTGGAAAACTGGAAGAAGACTCCGCTCATTACAGGCCTCAGATCATCGTTCCCTGAAGCAAAGATGGTTTTGCTGATGGCTGTTGCCAGAACATCTCCCTGAACGGTAGTGCTGCTAGGTTCTTCCAGAGTGACAGCCTTAGGAAATTCTTCCCCTCCGGCATAGGCCAGGGCGTACTTCCCGTGGTTGGAGCTAAGCTCAATGGTGTTATTGCTCTCTACGACGAAAGTCAGCGGCTGCTCAGGAAAGGTTTTAAGGGTTTCCAGTAGCAGGCGTGCGGGCACTGCTATTTTTCCTTCTGAATCTGATTCCACGGTTAGCTTCGCAGACATGGTGGTTTCAAGATCGGAAGCAGAAACAGTAAGTTCGTCCTGATTTAAATCGAATAAGAAGTTGTCAAGAATGGGAAGGGTGTTGTTGTTGTTGATGACTCCCCCGAGTATTTGTAGCTGTTTCAGCAGATAAGTGCTTGATACAATAAATTTCATTGGCTTTATGATAAATTATTCTAGTACAAATATATCCTAATCCTTTAAAAATAGCAGGGGGTTAAGGGAGTATTTATTAACAGAAGTATGCAGCAAATGGCGAATAATATATTGAAATACAAGGTTTTATAACTTCATAAGTGATGGGAATTGTTAATAATCCCTTATAAGTGATGCTCCTGGGTTACTTTCTGACGTATTTCCTCCTTCTCAGGAAGATGAAGATGGTTGCGAAAAGCCCCAGCAGGATAAGGGGAACTGCAATGTTTATTATCTGCCAGAACAGCCTGTTTTCCTCTGCTTCACGCAGGTCCATAAAAGCAATGGAAATCTCTTTGGAACGGATCTTTATCAGGCCGGAATCATCCAGGAGGTAATTAACCGAATTCATCAGGAATTCCTTATTGCCATAGGTGGTGCCGGTGAAACGGTCGAAGCCCAGCTCCAGGGGTGCCCCTTGCTGCAACTGGTTTTTCACTATGTCTCCATCAGAAATTACAAGTATAGCTGATTCTTTGCCCGATTCCTCGGGATTTTGAATTGCAAAAGGTTTTAGGCGGTTCTCATATACTGACTTGAATTTCCCTTCCAGCAGGACGGCCAGTGGCTGTTCTCCCGCAGTGTATGTTGATAGATCCGGCTCCTGATTGACTTCAGAAAGATTTATCTCCTTAGGTGTGCCCTCTATTTTGGTGGAAGGAGAACTGGTTAATAGAACCGTCTTCTTTATGTCGTTCTTCAGAGTGTCTATAGGACTGGTATATTCAAATTTCACTGCCTCGATATTGTTGACTATCGGGTGGTTTTTTGTCGAGGCAGTAAGAGGAAAATAAAACCAGGGATAGGGATTAAACTGGGTGTCGTTCCCTCTTCCGCTCGCGAGGATTATTGGTGCTGAATAGATATCATTTACCAGAGCCGGATTGATCCGAAGTCCGTATTTGAAAAAATAATCCCCCAGATTCAGCTCCCTTGGAAGCGCAAAAGCACTGCCCGTGGGCGTGAAGAGGCTATCGGTTTCCATCGCTACCTGATCTAGCATCCAAATAAGTTTCCCTCCATTCATCAGGTACTGATCGAGTACGTATTTTTCTTCTTCTGAATAGGCTTCAGTTGGTTTTGCTTCGATGACCAAATCGTATTCTTTAAGCTCCTCCAGCGTATTCTGTGGATTGGTAGCAACGGAATCAAGGGTGAAGGGAGCAACGAAATAATATTCCTGAATGCTTCTGATGAAGTCTGCGATATAGGCATCAGGTAATTCTCCATTTCCACGCATCACTGCCACCTTCTTTCTTTTAGGATTGACCAGCTTGCTTATGGCATCAGCAAAAGCATACTCAAGCTGCTGTACAGAGCTGCTGACCCTTTCCTCACTCGTGGCTCCCAACTTGTTTTTCAGCAACGGAACTATGACAGATTCTTTCCCGTAGTTAGCCAGAGCCCAGGGAAAAATAATGCTTTCAGAAGATCTTCCGTTCTCCACCACATTGATCCTGGCGGGAGTCATTCCCATCTCATAGAACTGGGTCGCAATGGTGTTTGCATCGCCCCCTTCCTCAAGGGGATCAGTGAAATTGAAGGATATATTCGGATTAAAGTACTGAATCTCCTCCAGCAGCTGCCGGGTTTCCTCCTGTAGTTTTCTGAATTCGGGCGGGAAATCCCCT
>CBFGYW010000082.1:0-6941 GCA_965653085.1 uncultured Salinimicrobium sp. | reverse complement strand
TTGAGGACCAGATCAAGAACAGCGAGATCGGCTTTTTTGACCTTACGCATACCCGCCTTCAGAAAAGGATGCAAGAGGCAAAAGGCATCTATAAGGAGATACTGGCCAAGCCTTTTGATTTTACCAAAGATGAAAAGATCGATACCGATTATGAAGAAATAGCTTTTGTTTCTTCCAAAGAAGAAATGAAGAACCGCTGGAGAAAGCAGCTGAAATTCAATACCATTGCCAATTATTACGATCTGAAGGAAGAGCAGAAGAGAGCCCGTACAGGGAAAACTGCAAGTGCAACGACTACTGATCCCCATGCTGATTCCATGGGAGAGATTCCTGCCAGGAATACTTCTACTGACTCTTCAGAAGAGGTAGATGACATTGTAAATAAAACCGATGCTGAACTGGAAGCCGAAGCCCGTGAAACCACTTTATCTTCATTGGATGAGTACTTCGACTTCAACGACGACCTGGAAAGAAAAGACTGGTTCAGCGTATATATAAACGCCATTGTTGAGGAATTTGATCCCCACACCTTCTATTTCGCACCACAGGACAAAGACCGTTTCGATATGGCTATGTCGGGTAAGCTTGAAGGGATTGGTGCCAAGCTTCAGAAGAAGAATGACAACATCAAAATCATAGAGATCATTTCCGGAGGTCCTGCCTGGAGAGGGGAAGAACTGGAAGTGGGCGACGAGATCTCAAAAGTAAGACAGGAAGATGAAAAAGAAGCGGTGAGTGTTGTGGGAATGAGACTCGATGATGCTGTAAATCTTATAAAGGGCCCTAAGGGCACCAAGGTTATTCTAACCGTCAAAAAAGTTGACGGAACCGTAGAAGAGATAAGAATCACCAGGGATGTGGTGGAACTTGAAGAAACTTATGCGAAATCTTCCGTAGTAACCAAAGATGGGCATACTTATGGGGTGATCAACCTTCCGAAATTCTACTTCGATATGGAAAACTATTCTGAAAGGAATGCTGCCAGCGATGTGGAGAAAGAGATCATCCGCCTGAAGGAGCAGGATATGGAAGGACTTGTACTGGATCTTAGAAACAACGGTGGGGGTTCCCTTAAAACTGTTGTGGATATTGCCGGCCTCTTCATTAAAGAAGGACCTATCGTACAGGTGAAATCTAAAATGGAAGGACAGGAAGTCCTGAAGGATACGAATCCCGCAGTGCTTTGGGATGGACCACTGGTGATTCTGGTGAACGAACTTTCGGCCTCAGCTTCCGAGATCCTTGCAGCTGCGATGCAGGATTATAAGAGAGCCATCATCATAGGTAGCAAACAGACCTACGGAAAAGGTACCGTACAGAACGTACTCGACCTGAACCGATGGGTGAGGAACAGTGACCTGGGAGACCTGGGAGCGCTGAAGATCACAACCCAGAAATTCTACAGGGTGAATGGTGGTTCTACCCAGCTGGAAGGGGTGAAGAGCGATGTGGTTGTTCCGGATAGATTCAGCTATATAGACATAGGCGAAAAGGATCAGGAGAACCCGCTGCCCTGGGATAAAATTGAGCCTGCAAAATATGAAGTATGGAATGGGTATATTGACTTCGATCAAACCATTAGTAATAGCAAAGAGAGAATGGCCAACAACGAACAGTTGAACCTGATCGAAAAGAATGCCCGCTGGATTAAGGAACAGCGCGATGAAACTGTTTTCCCACTGAACTACGAAGCATACAAGGCTGAGATAGAGCTTAATGAGGAGCAGGCCGCGAAATTCGATCAGATCTCTGAATATACCACCGATCTGACTTATGAGTCCCTTCCTTATGAAAAGGAAATGTTCGCAACGGACACCATCCTTTCCGAGAAGAGGACGAGATGGCATGAGAGCCTGACCAGTGACGTGTATATGGAAGAAGCCATTCACGTGCTTGAGGACCTGAAAGTGAATAACATTAGAAAAGGGAAAGTGGCGAAGCTTAAAGATTAATTCCCTTAGGATTTGCATAATAGAACCGGTAATGCCCCAGACATTTCCGGTTTTTTTGTTTTTTTCTACAGGTGTCTCTCCTGGAAATACCTATGAAAGAGGACCCATTTCCGCTATTTTACCTGAAGTCAAGTGTTTCTCCTGGCCCCTATATGTTACAGGCCTAGACAAAGGCGACCAACCTTCTCCCTTTCATCTTCGGGTGTTCTTCGGGTCATCCCGAATAATACCTGAGTAATTAGTGAAGACCAAGAGGAGAAGGCAGGAAAATAATAGCTTATAATTCAAAAGAAAAATAAAGCTTCCAAAGCTCTTACCAGAAAGACATCCTCTCTGCATCCAGCTTGATGAAGATGAAGAGCAGGATAGTGAAGCCCCACAGTCCGGAGCCTCCATAACTGAAGAAAGGCAGCGGGATTCCCACGGTGGGAAAAATGCCTATTACCATGCCTATATTAACGGCAAAGTGCACAAAGAGTATTCCAGCCACACTATAGCCGTAAACGCGGTTAAACTGTGATTTCTGGCGTTCTGCGAGGTAAAGGATCCGCCCCATGAGCAGTACGAAGAGTATAATGACTACTGCGCTTCCAATGAAACCCCATTCCTCACCTACCGTACTGAAAATATAATCTGTATGCTGTTCCGGCACGAAATTGCCTTTTGTCTGGGTACCTTCTGTCCAGCCTTTCCCAAGCCAGCCGCCACTTCCAATTGCGATTTCGCTCTGGTTGGTATTATATCCTATTCCCCGGTCGTCGACTTCCTTACCGAGCACAATATTGAAACGGTCTCGGTGGCGTTGTTCAAAAACGTTTTCAAAGATATAGCTCACCGAGAAAGAAAGGGCCGTAGCCATAAGCACCATTGTGAGATAGGCTATAGCGCTGGGCCTTCTCTTCTTTTTTACGAAATAGGAGATCACAGCGATAAGCAGGGCAGCAATGGAGACGTACCAGGGGCCAAAAATGAGGGTTAGGACAAAGGTAAGCACCCCTATGAATCCGATGATCAGGTAAACCCCCGAAAGGCCTTCGCGATACAGGGGAAAAAAGAAAGCGGCGTAGACCATGGCACTTCCGGCATCGGGCTGCGGAAGGATGATAAGAGCGGGCAGGGCTATGATGACAAAAGCCTTCAGCTGGTCACTCAGTTTTTTGATGTTGGTCTGGATATCACTTACAAACTTGGCCAGGGCCAGGGCTGTGGCTACCTTGGCAAATTCCGAAGGCTGAATGGTGAAACCTCCGATAGCGTACCAGGAGGTGGCCCCGTTAATGGTCTTTCCGAAGAAAAAGAGCCCAAGAACCGAGAACAGGGAGATGATGTAAATAATGCTCGAAAAACGTTCATAAAACTTGGACTCTATCGAGAGCACAATGATGATGAGAAAGACACTCAGGATGATCCACAGCAGCTGTTTTCCATAGATCTGGTCGAGGTCCAGAAGGGAGGTGGAAGTGTCGGCCAGGGATGCGGAATATATGTTCACCCATCCAATGAAGACCAGCAGCGTGTAAATGAGTATGGAAAGCCAGTCGAAACTGGAGATGGATTTGGACATTAACTAGATATTGATTCTAAAGGGTTCACCGCTGTATGGTTTTGCGTATTCTTCTTCAAGGCTGTGGCTCATGATCCAATCTTCCATATCGGTTCTGGTGATCTCGCCCTTCAGGTATTTTTCAATCATCAGGCCTGCGATCCTTCCCGCATAGCGCCCTCCCCAGTATCCGTTCTCCACGAATACCGCGATGGCTATTTTTGGGTTGTCCACAGGGGCGAAAGCTACGAAGATCGAATGGTCTGTGAGCTGCATCCTCTTTCCGTCTACTCTAATGAAGTTCTCAGCAGTTCCGGTTTTTCCTGCGATCTCTATTCCAGGGATCTTCAGGCTTGAAGCTGTACCCCCATTGTAAACCTGATGCATTCCTTCCACCACCGGGATGAAATGTTTGGGATCTACCGTGGTATGATGCTTTTTTGTGAAGGCTTCATCCTTGATGGGATTGCCTTCAATTTCCTTTAAAATATGGGGAGTGTAGAACCAGCCCCTGTTAGCAATGATGGCAGTCATATTTGCCAGCTGCATAGGGGTCATTAAAACCTCTCCCTGCCCAATAGCATTGGATAGGGTAGCAGTGGAATACCATTTGTACTCGGGGTAATTGTAGATCTGGTTGTAGTAGTCAGACCCCGGGACCTTTCCTGGTCTTCCGGTTGAAAGGTCAGACCCCAGATAATCTCCCAGGCCAAAACTCTCAAGGTGGTGCTTCCACGCATCAATGCCTTCCTGGGGAGTGGGGTATTTTTCCACAATCCTTCGGTAGACATTCGCAAAATAGGCATTGCAGGAATGTGCTATCCCAGGAATCATGGAAAGCGGGCTTGGGTGAGCGTGACAGCCCATCCGTCGTCCTCTCCCGTAATAATAGCCCCTGTTACAGCCGAACTGGTCGTTGGTATCCACAACCCCTTCCTGCAGCGCGATAAGTGCGTTAAGAGTCTTAAATGGGGATCCTGGAGGGTATTCTGCCAGGAGACTTCGGTTGTAGAGCGGATTGGCTATCGAATCATAATATAATTCAGTGTAGTTTTCAGATCGCTGTCTTCCAACAAGGTCTGAAGGGTCATAATAGGGTGCCGAGATAAGGGCCAGAATTTCTCCCGTTTCAGGTTCTATGGCTACAATTCCCCCCCGTTTGTTGGTCATCAGCTGTTCCCCGTACTCCTGAAGGGTCTTGTCGATGGTTATGGTAAGGTCCTTTCCCTTCTGAGGAAGAGTATCGAAGATCCCGTCCTTATACGGTCCGATTTCCCTGTTGAAGCGGTCTTTCTGAATGTAGTTCACCCCTTTCACCCCGCGCAGCAGCTCTTCGTAATAACCTTCCACCCCCGTCTTTCCAATAAGGTCACCCGAAATATAATAGGGATTTTCGTTGATGGTGCGCTGGTTCACTTCAGCAATAAAGCCCAGTACGCTGGCCGCGTGTTCAGTATGGTATTCCCTTAGAGATCGTTTCTGAATATAAAATCCCTCGTACTTCCTCATCTTCTCCTGGAGATAAGCGTATTCGCTCTTAGAAAGCTGCGGGATCACCACCGATGGAAGGCGTGGGGAATAGATCTTGGCCTTGTCCAGGCGCTCCACCAGCTGCTCCCGTGTCATATGGAGGATACGACAGAATTCGGTTGTGTCGAAAGGTTTTACGTTCCTTGGAATGACCATCACATCGTACGAAGGCTGGTTGGTAACCAGCAGCTCCCCTTCCCGGTCGAAGATATAACCTCGCTGTGGGTAGTCGTATTCAATTTTGATCGCATTGTTCTCAGACCTTCCGGCAAAGCTGTCGTCAACGATCTGAAGGTAGAAGAGCCGGGCCATGAAGATGATCCCGGTGGTAATGATAATGACAAATAAAAGAATTTTCCTCATCTTGATTTCCTGTTGAATAACGCCAGCGATAGAAACACTAAAACGATGGTGAATATTCCTGAAAAAAATGTTTTCTTCAGAAGTAGCAATAAATGTGCAAAACTGAAAATTTCCAGCAGAAATAAAATGAAGTGGTGGACGAACACCAGAATAGCTATGTAACTGAAGCGGGAGCCATAGGCGGTGCTTGAAAATTTAACGGTCTGGTAGTCGTAACTCACCCCAAATGAGAATCTTAAAATCGCGGGCCTGATGTAGGCAACAGCGAGGCAGGCGGCTGCATTTATCCCTCCGCTGTCTTCAAAAAGATCTATTCCCAGCCCCAGGAGGAAGCTTAAAAGCAGGAACAGGGTCTGGTTTCCATTGAAGGGAAAGAGGATGAGAAAAAGCACGTACAGGTAGGGATTGACATAGCCCAGGAAGTTGATGTTGTTCAATAGCAGAACCTGAAGCAGGATCAGGAAAAAGAAACGGACGGTATTTGAAAAGATCTCGCTATTCATCCTGATTCATTTCCTGTAGTTCCATGATCTCTTCCTTCTGTGTATGTTCAATGATATACACATATCCAATATTCGTCATATCATTGAACAGCCTGATGTTGATGGTAAAATAGCTTTCGGTCCTGTCGAGGCTGAAGTCCGCAATGGTTCCGATGGGGATTCCTTCAGGAAATATCAAAGACTGCCCTCCGGTAACTATGGTGTCGCCCTTGGAAATAGGAGCCAGGCCGGGAACATCTATTAACTGAACAATATTCGGATCTTCACCATCCCATACGAGGGTTCCAAAATGATCACTCTTGGTGAGCTTGGCGTTGATCTTGGAGTTAGAATTCAGGATTGAAATAACAGTGGAGTAATTGGATGATACATTTTCAACAATTCCAACTATTCCCTTGCTGGTAACCACTCCCATATCTGCCTTAATCCCTTCTTTGGCACCCCGGTTAAGGGTGATGTAGTTGTCGATCTTTGAATAGTTGTTGTTGATGACCTCTGCAGTTTTATAGCGGTACAACTGGTTGTCGAAAAGGGAATCGGTGAATTCCTTCAGCTGAAGGGTATCCTCAAAACCCGCAAGCCTGTTTCGCAACAGCTGATTCTCATCCAGCAGGCGCTGATTGTATTCATCCAGGTGCATATAGGATTTAACCCCGCTCGACCAGCTGTAGATCCCTCCGCTGATGAAATTGGCAGAGCTGATGAACTTGCTTTTCTGGAAGGAATGCGACTGGATGGTAAGGAACAGGGAGAAAGCAAACAATAATAGAAATAGGATATTGTTCTTATTTCGAATAAGAAAATTTATTATTTGCTGCATAAGCTATCTCCTACTTTATTAAGATCCCTTTGTACCGGTTTAGGGTCTTCAGGCAAATTCCTGTTCCACGAACTACTGCGCGCAATGGATCTTCGGCGATGTAAACCGGAAGATCAGTTTTCTGTGATAATCTTTTGTCCAGACCTCTAAGCATGGATCCTCCTCCGGCAAGGTAGATTCCCGTGTTATAGATATCTGCTGCGAGCTCTGGTGGTGTCTGGGAGAGGGTC
>CBFGYW010000081.1:0-6944 GCA_965653085.1 uncultured Salinimicrobium sp. | reverse complement strand
CCGAAAAAGGATTTAAGACCCTCGTCCTCGAGCGGGGGCGTATGGTGAAACACATCGAGGACTACCCTACCATGCACGATGACCCGTGGGATTATAAATTCAAAGGGCAGGTGACCCGGGAAGAAAAGGAGCGGCAGTTCAAGCAGGCCCGTACCGGATATACCGTTAGCGATGCCAGTAAGCACTGGTTTGTCGATGATATCAAGCACCCGTACAACGAGGTGAAGCGCTTCGACTGGATGCGCGGTTACCACGTGGGGGGAAGGTCCATCATGTGGGGGCGTCACAGCTATAGGCTGAGCGACCTGGATTTTACTGCAAACCAGAAAGACGGGCACGGGGTTGACTGGCCCATCAGATATAAAGATATTGCGCCCTGGTATGACTATGTGGAATCCTTCATAGGCGTGAGCGGGGAACGTTTGGGGCTTTCACAGTTACCTGACGGAAATTTCCTTCCGCCGATGGAGCTGAACTGCGTGGAAGACCACTTGAGAAAGAGCGTCCTGGATAATTTTGAAGGCAGGATCCTGACTCCGGGCCGGGTAGCCCATATCACCGGCGATAAACAGTTCGAAGGCCGTTCTGCCTGCCAGTACAGAAACCGTTGCATTAGAGGTTGTCCTTATGGTGCCTACTTCAGCAGCCCTGCATCTACCTTGCCGGCAGCTGAACGTACCGGAAACATGACCCTAAGGCCAAATTCCATCGTAACCGAAGTAATGTATGACCCGGATACCAAACTGGCAACAGGGGTGAAGGTGATCGATTCAGAAACAAAAGAGACCATAGAATACAAAGCCAATGTGGTTTTCCTATGTGCTTCAGCAATCGCGTCTACAAGTATCCTGATGCAATCGAAGTCGGACCGATTCCCTGACGGAATGGGGAACGACAGCGGGGAGCTGGGCCATAATGTGATGGACCACCACTTCCAGGCGGGAGCGCAGGCCAAAGTGGACGGATTTGAGGATGATTACTACAAGGGAAGAAAACCGAGCGGAATTTATATGCCGAGGTTCAGGAACCTGAACGGCAATGAGAACCTTAACTTCACGCGAGGTTATGGTTACCAGGGAGGTGCCGGAAGAGGCGACTGGTCCAAGGCCATTGCAGAGGCATCATACGGAGAGGAACTGAAGCACGCCATCATTCAGCCGGGTGGCTGGACGATGGGTCTGATGGGCTTCGGGGAAACCCTTCCGTACCACGAGAACAAGATGACCCTGGATTATGACAAGCTTGATGACTGGGGACTGCCAACCGTGACTTTCGATGCGGAGTTCAAGGAGAACGAACTTCAGATGAGAAAGGATATGGTGGAGCAGGCGGTTGCCATGCTTGAGAAAGCGGGTTATAAAGACGTTCAGGGATATGACAGACTGGGTGCTCCCGGACTGGGAATCCACGAAATGGGAACCGCGAGAATGGGAAGAGATCCTAAGACCTCTGTGCTGAACGGAAACAACCAGGTACACGAGGTGAAGAATGTGTATGTGACCGATGGGTCCTTCATGACTTCGGCTGCCTGCCAGAACCCTTCGCTGACCTATATGGCAATGACGGCGAGGGCTGCGGATCACGCTTCCAAAAATTTCAAAAAATCTAACGCTTAATTCGAAAAGAAATGGATAGAAGAAAAGCATTAAAAAGAATAGGTCTTGGAGCCGGGTTCCTGGTGATAGGGCCCACCACCTTCAGCTTATTGCAGAGTTGTAAGAACGAACCGGATTTCGAATGGCAGCCAACCTTCCTAAGTGCGGGTAGTGGTTTTGCGCTGAAGGAGATCCTTGACGTGATCCTCCCAAAGACGGATACTCCAGGGGCATCTGACCTGAATATCGCACAATTTATCGACTCTTATATGGACCAGGTGGCTGAGGAGGAGCAGCGAAATAAGTTTTCCAAGGGTGCCGATGCCTTTGCAAGGGCTTTTAAAAGAGATACCGAAAAGGAAATAGGCGAGGGCAGCAAAGAGGAATTTGATGCCATTATTGCCAAATACCTGAGAGCTACTCCTGAGGAGCAGGAACGTTTTGTGAAAAGGAATACCGAAACCCAGGATCCCATGGATGCTAATCCTGAGGAGGACCTGGATGCCGATGCCGGTACTTTTGGTTATCTTCAGAGCGTACGGGATATGGGCATTTGGGCCTGGAAGAATTCCCAGCCTATTGGGGAAGAGGTGCTATGGTATGACCCGATTCCGGGCGTATGGATTCCCTGTGGTCCTGTTGAGGAACTGGGGAACGGAAGAGCGATGTCGTTATAAAAATTCCGAAACATGTAATAAAAAAGGGACCTTCAGGGGTCCCTTTTTTATTTCCGGCAAGGTTACCTTATGGGAAGGTAGACTTCTGCCTGCCAGTCGCGGGAATTGCCGCCCATTTCGGGATTGTCTATGAAGATCTCAAGTGGCTCCCCTGCCACCTCAAAATCGTGGATTTGAGCGTAGTTGAGCAGCTGCAGCCAGGCGTGGTGCGAGAAGATGTAATTGCCCCGGAAATTGGCTTTTAAAGCCTTATCAGAGGGGATCTTCTTTATCTTAATCAGTGGGTGGGTAGGAAGTTCCTTTTCCGAGGGCACGGGAAAACAGAAGTCGAAGCTGATGCGGTCAGTGGAATGATCCCATTCTGTTACCTCGACCCTTGGTTTTCCTTCCAGCTGCAGCCCGTTCTGCCGCATATATTCCTGTAGCAGGCCAATGTTCTGCATCATTCCGGAGGCCTTTTGCTCCATCTGGTTTTCCAGGGGGACACAGGCGCAGAGTGATTCAGGCATTATTGACTCACCCATGACCTGAATATCGAAAAGTTCGGCGTCTTTTTCCAGCAGGTCCCTGAAGGTTTTGAGCTCTTCTGCCATTTTCTTCTGCTGTGCACTCTGGCCTACCAGAAGCTTCAGGCGTTCGAGGAAGATGTTTTCAGTAGCTTTGATGACGGCCTCTACCCGGGTTACGGAATCGTTAATAGAGTTGAATTCCCATGTCAGGTGCACCGGCCTGCCATTGATTCTGAGTTCCTGGGAAAGCTCCCTGTATGGAATTCCGTCAAGGGTTTTGGTTCTTTCCGGTTTCCAATGGAGGGCCCTTACATAAATGCTACCGGGGGCTGCCGTGGTCTGAAAGCTTATTTTGTAGTCGTGTTCCTTGATCAGAAAATACCAGCATCCTGCCAGGGCCATTAAAACTAACAGCCCTAGGCCAATCCATTTACGCATAGATCTATTTTTGGGCCAGGTCCTTATTCGTCAACTGCTGAACTCCAAGGTCCTGGATCACGAACTGCCCCAGGTTCTGTCCCTGTACCAGTCCATTATCGATGGCTGCCCTGTAATGGATTCCGCCGTAAAGCCTGCTTTCCGCAGCCTCTTCTGCGGCCTGGTTGAAGGAGGTGAAGCTTCTCACCGGAAGTCCGTACTTTGTTTCGGTATCGTCCTCATAGGCGAAATTATCCCCGAAGATCTGAGTTAGAACTGTTGAGGCAGCCCCTGAAACCACTGAATGTCCGCTAGGGTATTCAGGGAAGGGGGGAGTCTGCAGCAGAGGTTTCCAGTTCTCGTCTATATGCTGGTTGATAAGAGTCTCAGGTCTTATGAGTTCACTTCTGAATTTCTCGTCCCAGCAGCTGATAAATCCATCGGCAATGGCGATGGAGGTGGCGGTATAGGCATAGACCGATTCCTCGAAATCCAGGTTATGCGCCTTGGCTGCAATTTTACAGACGCCAATCCAGTGTCCTCCAGGAGTTATTTTCTTGGTGGCGAACATCAGGTGACCTCTCTGGGTGGAAACGTAAGGGTTGCAGTCCCAGAACTGGGCGATGGCCATCTCCTCGGAAGTGTCACCTTTTTTGTCCATTTCCATGCGAACATTGTACACCTCCATGAGTTCTTTATAGAACTGGCTGTCTTCTTCCAGTGAAAAATCAGGATGAGGCCCCGGGCGGAACTGGGAGGCGGAATCAATGGCGAACGGCCTTATTGATGCCCAATGCGGCTCTATCGCATCCATATAGGAGGGAGGGGTAGGCTGCCAGCGGGAGGGATCTTCAGAGTACACCGAATACTTCGGCATGGTGCGGGTTTCCTTGTAATTGTCCTTCTGGATCCATTCCTTGAAATGAGCAACGACTTGCATTCCATATTCCTTGGAATCCAGGAAGCTCTCCTCATTCTGCTGGGACCATTTTGCGTAAAGACTGTCCTGAAGTGCTGTTATCCTTTCTTCCGAAAATACCAGCTGCTTGCCTATTTCCATATGGGCAACAAGGGCTGCTACCCTGAAGTTGATCTGTTTGGTGCTGTCGGGCTGGGGAATGGCCTTGAAATTATGATAGGCATCCCCGAAGGTCTTCAGATTTTTGTCTCCCTGTGCCAGGATTTCAAAGGCCGCCATATTGGAATAGGCGTAAATCCTGCTGGCAACAGGTGGGGAAAAGATGTCATGAACCATGAGGTCGGTGAAATATTCCACTGTGTTGTGGTAGTCGTCTGCTGTTACCTCAATGGTTTTTTCTTCCCTGGCACAGCCGGAAAGGAGAATTACAAATAGAAGTAGAGTGGTAATAGGTTTCATCTTATTCCAGTATTTTATAGAATTGCGGTTTTCCATTGTTGGGGGTTACCATTAAATAATTCGTTCCATCGAGCTCGATGGTATTCAGATGTCTTACTGCCTGCTGGGTGAAATTAAGTCCCAGCTGTGCGCCTTCGAGGATCTTTCCTTCCCCGGTGATGATGTTCCCGGCGAGTCCGTCAAACCTGCCGTGGTAAGGGGTGACGCCGAAATAATTGCCTGCCACTAGAACTTCTTCCGTTCCGTCCTTATTGAAATCCGATTTCAGAAAGGCAGTAATGGGAGCCACCTGCAGGGGAGCTTCAAAGGGCTTAAAACTAAAGTTTCCGCCGGAATTAAGCAAGTATCCAGAAGCCAGGGTAGTAACCTCAAGTTTCACCGCTGCCCTCAGCTGTTCAGGGTCTATGATTTCCTCGAGGCTCTTTCCGGCAAATTTGTGATAAGCGTTGAATTTTTTACGGAGGAAGGCCAGTTGGCTTACGAGTTCATCAAGGCCGTTCACGGGATAATATTTCCCGTTTTTCTCGTAGGCCACGATGGTTTCGGTGCTGCCATTCCCGTCGAAATCCTTGTAGAACATCACCAGGGGATATTCTTCAGAAGCTCTGAATTTCGAGTTTTTACCCCAGTTTCCGAGCAGATAATCCATCTGGCCATCGTTGTTGATGTCGAAAGGAAAAACGCTCTGCCAGAGGCCTGTATGGGTTTGCTTAAGTAACTCACCGGTTATATTTGTCAGGGAGCCTTTATTGTTCCTAAAGAACTGCGGGCCCATCCATTCCCCTACTACGATCAGGTCCTCCCAGCCGTCATTGTTGAAATCGGTCCAGATGGCATCCGTCACCATTCCAATTTTCTGAAGGCCTTCATGAGAGACCACGGAGAATTTACCGCCATCATTTTTGAGGAGGTAGGAATCGGGGATATTGCCGAAGTCATTGGAAACCGCTCCGCCTCCCACAAAGAGGTCTGTTTTTCCGTCTTTATTATAATCTGAAGCAGTAACTATGGAACCGTTTACAAACTGTTCCGGCAGCTCTGCCCTTGAAAATTTTCCTTCAGAACTGCTGAGGTAGAGCCGGTCCTTCAGCGCCGGATTTGCACCATAATATTCGCCGCCCGAGGAAAGCACGTACAGGTCATTCCTGCCATCAAGGTCAAAGTCCTCGATCACTGTGGAAACATCTTCAGAGGCAGAATCCTCTGAAATGGCAGGATGGGACTGAAGCTTAAATCCTCCCTGATCCTGAAGGTAGAGTCTGGCCGGAGTAAATTTGGAGTTTCCGAAGAAGATGTCCTCTTTTCCGTCTCCGTCAATATCTTTAACCGCTAACCCGGGCCCCCTGTCAGAAATCTTGTACGGGATGAGCTTCTGGCGGTTGAAATCGGAATAAGGATTCTCCTCGTGTACATAATCCAGGCCGGGCAGGGAATCCACCTGCTCGAACCATGGCTGGATGTTATGGAACAGTTCAGAATAGTTGACGGAGTCCCTTTTCTGGTTAGGGGCCAGGCTTATGAGCCGGTTGGTCTTTATATCAATTTCCTTTTGAAACGTTCCGTCGGGCCAGAGGATCAGCAAGGAATCCACATTGGTGGTTTCCCCATATCCGAAATGCAGAACGGGCTCCGAGGAGGACTGGAATCCCCGGGAGGTGAACATCTGTTTTGTCTGCATCTTTCCGTCGTGATAGGAAATAACTGTGGTGCCTATCCCGAAAGGGTTGGGGGAGGGGTACTCCAGCTTGACCTTGAGATAATTTGAGGGCGCCTGGTCGTTGCGGTAGAGGCTGGCGGGATGGTCGATATTGTTAGTCACCACATCTAGGTCCCCGTCATTATCCAGGTCGGCAAAAGCGGCTCCGGTGGAAATAATGCTGTCTTTTTTGATCCAGTTGCCCGTCATATCCTTAAAGTCCAGACCGGCAGAGCCACGCAGAACCTTATTCTCCACGGCACCTGAAGGCATCATTGCCAGGGCTTTCTTGTCAATAAGCCTTGTGGTGTTTATCTTCTTCTGGATCTGTTCATTGGACAGATATTTTATATAATCCAGGTCGTTGGGACGTTTTGGAATTCCGGTGGTGATAAAAACATCCTGCTGCCCATCCAGATCGTAATCTGCAAAAAGGGCAGACCAGCTCCAATCGGTGGCTGCCAGTCCGCTCAGGAGGCCTACCTCCTGAAAATATTTCCCTCCCTGGTTGAGCTGCAGCATATTTCGGGTGTACTGGTGGTGATAACCGAGTTTATCGATCTTCAGGTTGTTCAGGTCCACAGGATCGTCTCCTACAGAGGCTTTTAGCACTCTTTCATCTTCCGGAAGCATATCCAGTGTGAAAATATCCAGGAGTCCATCGTTATTGAT
>CBFGYW010000080.1:0-6961 GCA_965653085.1 uncultured Salinimicrobium sp. | reverse complement strand
GGGATGCCTCTGTTTGAGCTTGCCAAATTCCACCTTGGAAACAGGATCAATCAGCGAATTAAGCCTTTAAAAAGCCTCCCCGAGCATTAAAAGAGAAGCCTCACCCTTTACACCTGGCATCAACATACATACTTAATCTTCCCGTACCCAACTTCCAGCTGTCCATTGCCTTGTCTCTTGAATAAATTGTGTGAAAAGGAGACTTACTTGCCGGAATGGAAAAGAATTTACTATCTGCCGTGGCCTTTTCACTTTCCAGCCACTGAAGGGTGATCGCCACCTCCCCTAGCTCCTCTCGCAGATAGAGATCATAAGGAGCCAGGTCAATGCTCTGCCAGCCTGTGGCCCCGTCTTCCAGCGTAAAAATCAGATTATCTGAAAGGAGCAGCGAATCTGGAAAACCTTCCTTCACATCATAAATATTGAGCCGAAGCTTTAATTTCCTGAACTCATTGTTTGAAACAGCAAAACTGAACTTCTCCAGCCTGCAGCTCTCCCTCAGTTTGAAATTCATTCCCAGCTCCCTGCTCAGCTGATCATCCACTTCATCATAAACCGAATAGAAATTCCAGTGCATCATCCCCAGCCCCGTGCCGGTGCGGCCTATCTTTTTTGGCTCCAATTCCTCCATCTCCAGGACTACCGGCTCCAGGACATTCTCAGCCGGCGGCAGCAGGATCTCATTTGAAGATCCTCTTAAATCTGAAACCAATCGCTTTTCGCTAACATAGCCCAAATATGAAAAAACCAGCGTGTCATTTTCCCTGGCCTCAGGTCCTAATTTAAGATTGAAGTTCCCTTTATCATCAGTTACGGTGCCGATACTTTTAGATGGAATTCCGATGTTGACATAAGGCAGGACAGCATTTTTTTCCTGATCGAGAACCTTTCCGGAAATTACGGCCTGTTGCTGGACTTCTGTTGGAGAAAAGAAAAGGGACATCAAATAGATCAGAAAAATGCTCATCAGGAGAGGATTGGCTATTGGGACTATCAACTTGTCTGGACTAAATTAGCCAAAATTTTTAACTTACTATTAACACCAAATGGAGAATGTCTGATTTTAAAATGTGAAAAAGGCAATTCAGGACCAATGTCAGAGCCAAAAACCCTATTTTAAGAATAATAAAGACCGGAATTATAACCACATTCCTTCTGCGAACTGCCTCGCGTAAGGCGTACTTTCCGTTCCGGCAGGCATAGCCCCGGCTGCCCCCCGGGTGTTGTTGCAGTCCTACCAGCCTTATACCTCTCCCCCATTCCAGCCACGCCTGCCATAACGCTTACAGCCACCTCACTAGCCCGGTGGCCCTGTGAGCTCCCCGAGAGCTGCCTGTGAGGTGGTTGTTTAACCTAAATAGGGCCTACAGCAGTGGTAATTTGAAATGCAGCGGACTATTAATTAAATCAACGGAAAATTTCCATCGAATTTTATAAATGTCCGTCATCTTTCCGCAGGTGAGGAAGTTGAGGAAGTTGGGGAAGTGAGGGAGGACGAAATGAAAAGACTGAATTCGTTTCAACCGGTATGGCTCCATCTTCAGGAGGCTTGGGTAGAAATTTATTTACTGAAGACTCATCCTCTGTCGCAGCACCTCATAAAGAAAGGCACCACAGGCTACAGAAACATTCAGGGAACCAATACTCCCCATAATAGGCAACTTAGCCTTCTCATCCACGATCTTAAGGACCGAGGGCGAGATTCCCCTGCCTTCATTCCCCATAATGAGCCCAAGGGGCTGCTTCAAATCGGTATCGTATAGAAGATCGGAAGTCTTTTCGGTTGCGGCCACTACGCGTATTCCTGAGGACTGAAGGAAGTAAACCGCATCCTTGATATGGTCGACTTTGGCAATGGGGATATTGAAAACAGCCCCTGCCGAGGTCTTTACAGTATCAGCTGTGATAGGAGCCCCGCCTTTCTTCTGAATAATGATCCCGTCAACCCCACAACATTCGGCCGTCCTGATGATGGCTCCGAAGTTCCTTACATCATCTATCTGGTCCAGCAGCAACAGGAGCGGGACAGATGACTTTTCAAGGCTTTCGGTAACCAGGGCCTCCAGATCCTTGAATTCTATGGGAGAGATCTTCGCCACTATGCCCTGATGATTTCCCTGCACCAGTTTATTGAGCTTCTCGATGGGCACATAGGAGATATTGTAATCCTTTGCTGAAATATGCTGCTGCATCTCCTGGAACAGCTGTCCGCCAAGACCTTTCTGTATGTAGATCTTATCGATGCTTTTTCCCGTCTGTATGGCCTCTATGACAGCTCTTAATCCAAAAATGGTGGTGGTTTCCTTCATACTGCAAATATACAAATAAAACCCTCCAACTTAGCTGCCTCTATAGCCAGGAAAGCCACTCCGGAAGTAGTGATATCTTTGTAGAAACAATCAATCCCTCGTTTTAACCAGCTCCTGAGGAGCGACAGCTTTATGAATAAAGCAGACAAAACGGAAGGTGCACCCCCTCTGAGGGTTGCTTTAAGGAAGGTTCCTTTTCCACAAAGTAAAACCACCCTGTGGAGTACAAACAGGAAAATAAAAAAAGGCTGCCCAATGGGCAGCCTTCATTTTATTGTGAAGAGAAATTTATTTTCTTCCGTTTAAAGTACGTGCACTTTTATAGAAAGCAGAAGTATCACCTTCTCCTTCACCTTCACCTTCACCTTCGCCTTCACCTTCACCTTCTTCAGGAGCTGGTGGGGTATATCTGTCGGTAATGGTATAGGTTCCTTCGCTGATCACAAGGTTAGCTATTAAAACAATAGCATCAGGATTATCTTCTGCATACCCTGCAGATAAATCTGTCCACAGTGTTGAAAGGTCAACGACCTCATTAGATACTCCAGGTTGAGCCAGAACAACTGTTGCAGGAATAGCATCGAAATCAACAGGAAGTGCAGCATCGTTAGTACTATAATAAGTAGCAACCAGAGCGTAAGAACCATCAGGAAGATCTCCCGGGGCAATTCTTAACTCTTCAGGGCAGGAAGAATAACTAGCTCCCAAAAGCTCCCCACTTTCATTATCATAAATTTCCAGGTCAAGATCGTAGTCGCAGAAGCTATGAGTATCTCCATCTGCATCTACATAATCTTCACCCCAGATCAACTGAACAACAAAATCCTCGCTTTCCACTTCCTGTACAGTAATGTCAAAAGTGATGCCTCCATCGGGAGTTAAAGCGTTTCTCACTCCTGAAGCTGTAAGCACCAGCTGAACAGTCTCAGCTCCTTCCTGAGGCACAAGGTCCTCGAAAGCAGTGAAAGGGATTTCAAAAGATTCTGCATAAGCAGGAACGGTCACAGAGAATCCGGCATCGGCGAATCCCCAGTCGGTAGACTGTGGTCCATCTCCGGCTTCATAATCCAATCCGTTTACAGCAGTAGCACCTTCAGCAATAAGCAATTTAAAGGTCAACGGCTGGTTGATGGGCTGGTCTATGGTTAAAGGAATCATTACTGTTTCTCCTTCCGGCACTGTGAAGCTGGTCTGCGCTGCAGATACCATGGCCTTTTCGTTCAACGCGAAGTCAGTTTCTTCTGTAGGATCGCACGAAGCCAGGAGCGCCATAGCCGCTATGGCAGCTACAGTTATTTTTGGTCTAAAATTGATTTTCATTTTTTTTGGCTTTTAAGATTATTCTTGAATAACGTAAACTGACTGATATCTTTCTGGCGTACCACTAAACATGATATAGTAGTTAATGGTAATTGTACCAGTTTCAGGGTCTACACTTCCTGTCCCGGCCACTTCATTTGAATAGGAGTTGTCTGCCAGTCCTTGTTTAGGTACGGTGATAGCTCCACAAATATCATTGAAATTAAATCCGTTAATGTCAGCAATTGAACCACGTCTCGCATCTGGACCGAATGGACCGGTAGACTCAGTAACAAAATTGTTTACTGAAGTCATAGTAATAGTCTCAAGACCTGTTTTTTCAACAAACCCGTCAGCCAACCTTGTAGTGGTTACCATATAGGTGTGCTCATCAACAGTAGACTGGCAACCTACGAAGGTAATGCTCAACTGATCGTTAAGAGCAGAAATCACAGATGGAGGACCAGATACCTCGGTAAGGTTAAGGATCAATTCAGTTGGCTCATTAGGATCCAGGCTTCCTGTGTTGATCTCCAAAGGAAAGTTCGCAAAGGTAGATCCGGCAGGAATTGTCAAGGTTCCTGAGTTATCCACGAAATTGAATTCCTGACCTTCGGTAGCGGTAGAAGCTGCATCTATTTCGTAAGATACAACTATATCCTGCTCGGCTGGGGTACCATCGGCACCTCCAAGTATATCCACAGCATAGTTTTTAAGTACAGCACCTTCATCGCTGAAATAACTTTCGGCAGCTACTGCGTTTTTAAAACCTATTACATAAGGACTCTCACCAAAAGATGTGTCAACTTCATCATCGACCACACAAGAGCTGGCGAACAGTAGAAGGACAAAAGCTGGTAATATTGATTTTATATTCTTCATGATAATTTCTATGATTTAATTAGTTAACATCCCAGAAAATAGGGACACTGAAAGCATCAGACAAAGACTGGTTCTGCAATGCAACGTTCGCGGAGTTGTTAGAGTACTCAGATGCTGGATACAGCAGTCTGAATGGTCTTTGAGATTCCTCAGCGATGATTGGAAGCGGAAGGTCTGGATATCCGGTTCTGTTGTACTCGATGAAGGCTTCAATACCGTTGATACCATTCAGGGCGATCCATTTCTGGGTCATGATGGCCTCGATCTTGTTGGCACTTCCATCCCATCCAATGAGGTTGGTACCATTGCTGGCAGCGATATAATCCAAAGCCTGTTGCTCTGTAAGGCCTAACAGCTCATAAGAAGCGATGATCCCTTCCTGGAATAGCGCTTTAGCATCTCCGGAAATATATCCTCTGTAAGCAGCTTCAGACTGAAGGAAGAAGCTTTCAGCAGCAGTGATCAGATATCCGTCCTGTTCTGAGCTAACAATTAAACCTGGTCCCAGGTAAGACAACTCGTCTGGAGCAGTGGTAGCAGTGGCTCCCTGCTGGATACCAACAACTTCTCCTGCAGCGTCCAAAACTTCGTAAAGACGTTCAACCCTAAGGTCATAAACATTGGTTGAAACTCCGTTTTCGGTTTCAACTCCTTTAAGGAAATTAGCAGCATATTCGGCAGCAACGTCAAAGGTTCTACGTCCTGCGTTGTTTCCCTGAGAATCATATCCATAAGTGGAATAGAATGGATTCTGCTTTCCTTCAGCGTCAGCGTATCCAGGATTAATGGTAGCGTTTACTGTAAGGAAGTTGTTCTCCAGGTTTGCGAACTGAGCATCAAGGTAAGATTTTACCTCAGCGTTCTGTTCTGCCAGAACAGATTGTCTTAAAAGAATTCTTAGTTTAAGGGTATTGGCAAACTGAATCCATTTGCCCATATCCCCCTGGAAAACTATGTCTTCTGAACCTACCGGCTCATCAGCAGCGGAACTGTTGATAGTCGAGATAGCAAGGTCCAGATCAGTGATCAGGGCTTTGTAAATAGCCTGAGCATCATCATAAGCAGGAGTCAGGATGGTACCTTTCTGAAGAGCTTCAGTATAAGGAACATCTCCGTAAAGATCCACCAGGTACTGGAAGTAGAAAGACTTCATAACTCTGGCAATTGCCTTATGGTTGTCATAATCTTCTCCTTCATAATCGATAATCGACTGTAAAGTAGACATACCTCTGTAGAAGTTATCCCAGATGTTGTCACCGAAGGAAGTAGTTAGTCTAAAACGGAATTCGTCTTCATAACCACCTGTCCAGGCGTTTACGTTTGGTCCCCAGTTCTGCATCCAGGCATTCCCAAGATCATTTGCAGTAACTGCCAGGGTTCTATAAGGAGCATTTATCGCTCCCGCCAGTAATAAGTCCGGAGCCACCAGATCCTGGGTAGGAGATGTCGGCGACTGGTTGATGTCCAGATAATCCTTTGAGCAGGCTCCTAACACACCCAGCGTCAAAATTGCTATTAAATAATGTTTTATTTTCATGTCGATTTTTTTTTAAAAAGTTAAGTTAACACCCACCCCGTAGGTTTTGGTTGGAGGATACTGTCCAATTGTAGAGACCCCCTGAGCGTTACCACCAGTAAAGTTAGATTCCGGATCAGCATAACCTCTGTTCTCTCCAGGCAGAATAGTGATAGGGTTTCTAGCATTCGCACTGATGGAAACCGCATCGAAAAAGGTGTTCTCCAGCAAAGATGGGCTAAGAGCGTAAGACAGAGAAAGTTCTCTCACTTTGAATGCAGTAGCGTCCAGGATTGCTGTTTCTCCCAGTCCTTGCATTGCACCCCAGAAGTTTACGATACCGGCAGCAGTAGTTCCTCCACTAGGAATAGAAGTGTTGGTTTCGTATACACCTTCAGAAACCTCGATCGCAGAGTTAGGGAAAATGAAAGCTCCTCTACCTCCCTGCGCACTTTCTACAAGGTGACCACTCCACATCATATCGTGTTTTGGTTCTGCGTAGAATACGTGACCAGTTCTGTAGTCCATAGTTGCTGCAAGAGTAAGACCTTTCCAGGAGAAAGAAGTACTCAGGTTAAGGATATAGTCTGGAGTTGTGTTACCAAAACTGATAAGTCCCTGGGCCTGCTCTGGGTTACCACTAGTAGGGTCGATAAGAACTCTACCCTGGTCATCTCTTGCAAAACCTGTTCCTTTAATGATTGGATACTGCTCTCCTACAACTGCAAATACTTCAGCAAAACCTCCGAAACCTCCAAGAGAAACTTCGTCAGCCTGATCTGTTACCTTCACAACTTCCATATAACTCTTAGAGAATCCAACGTTTATATTCCAGTTGAAATCTTCAGTTCTTAAAGGCACAAGCCCTAAGTCAACTTCCGTACCCCAACCTTTGGATTGTCCAAGGTTCACATAAGATCCACCTAAACCTGAAGCAGCAGAGGCTCCAATTCTT
>CBFGYW010000079.1:0-6967 GCA_965653085.1 uncultured Salinimicrobium sp. | reverse complement strand
TTATTTATGAGGCCTGCCTGGGTCACCGAGCCCAGGTCCCTGTGTTTCCAGGTGGTGTCCCAGAAGATATTCTTCAGCAAAGGGACACTGCTGCTGCCCTCCTCTTTTCGGACGTGGCCACGGGTATCTTTGATCAGAAAGATGCTGAAGAAGAGACCGAGCAGCATCAGGCCTATTCCCAGCAAAAACGGATAAGGCCGCAACCCGTATTCGGATGCGATCCAGCCCGTAAGGAAGGCCACCAGAGCCACTGCCAGGTATCCTGCAAATTCATTGAGACCCATGGCGAAACCTCGTTGTCTTTCTCCCACAAGATCTATTTTCATAACCACGGTACTGGACCAGGCCAGCCCTTGATTGATCCCCAGCAGCACGTTGGCGACGATCACCCAGTTCCAGCCTGGGGCATACATAAGGATAAAGGGAATGGGAATGGCAAAGATCCAGCCCAATACCAGCAGGTTCTTCCTGCCATACCTGTTGGCAAGGGTACCCGCGTAATAATTGGAAATGGCCTTTACGATCCCAAAAACCACTATAAAGGAAAGTATAGCGGTGGTAGCCGCCATACCAAATTCCTTTTCAGCGATCTCAGGAAGGATACTGCGCTCCAGGCCCACCATTCCGCCCACAAAGGCATTTACCAGTACCAGGAGACTGAACTGCCGCCAATTCTCCTTTAATCCCAGATGTATATTCTCCATTGTACTTAATTTGGTTGCCCTGCAAAGATCACATCTTTATTAAAATTCAATTGTAACTCTGGTCACCTTACAAGACCCTGTGTAACAAAAGTCACATTCAGAAAGATGAGAAGTTTTAATTTTGAACTTCCTATGACATTTAGATCCTACATAGCGCTCTTTTTCTCCCTTTTGTTCCTGGGGAAATTTCTGCTGATGGATTCCAGGATCCTCCTGGCCGTGTCCGATGCCGGTGCTGTCACCTATAACAATCCATACTGTGAAAAACAACAGGGGAACGACGATAGCGGCAGTCTTGAAGATCTTCTCGAAGAAGATTCCCTGTCTGCCAACCTCAATTTTGATTTCCTTTGTCATGCTTCGTATAATCTTGAGGTGTACCACTGGGAATCCCTGCAAATTTTTGAGGACACTCGTAAATATACGCATCACCATATTTATCTTCCGGAGTCTGCACCCGACAGATTCTATCCCCCTCCCCGCGTTTGATCCCTGATCCCAGGTTCAGAACATTTTTTTATTAATTTTCAGGCCACTATCAGGCTCTGAATCAATACCTTTAGCATATGACGACACAAATTTCAGTAAGCTGTCGCTCTGTCCAGGTGCTCAGGACGATGCTTAGCGGGATATTCCTCATCGCCAGCGTCAATCACCTGCTCAATGTGGAGCAAACGGCAAAACGCATTAATACAGCCAGTTTTAAAGACTTTGCCTATCTGTTCGGAGATCCGGAGATCCTTGTGATCCTTTCCGGGATAGCCATGCTGGTGGCAGGCCTGGTCTTTCTGGCAGGCTATCAGACCCGATGGGCCGCCCTGGTCCTGCTCATGGTGCTTATTCCCATTACCATCACCATTCAGATGGGGCAGGCCAACACCCTGGGACCTCTGTTCAAGAATATAGCCATCATGGGAGGACTCCTCTTTTTTATCATGAACGACTTTCAAAAGCAAACAAAAACAAACGAATCAAAACCTGCTCAACCTGAATTGAGCTTAAAAAACAACTAATATGAAAACTTATTTTATCAGCAGTATTGTACTACTCTTCAGTCTTTTCGCCACTCCTGTAAACGCACAGCAGCAGGCTGAACAACAGAACTATGTGATCCTGACCAAGAAGCTTCCACAGCTGCAACCCATCTTTCTGACGGCGGAAACACTGATTGAGGAAGACGGTGAGAACTTCGGAACGCTCGAGGTCATTATCTGTGGCCAGACTGTGAAGGAACTCACAGACAAGGAAATGATGCAGAAATACATCGACAAGGCCAAACAAGCAAAGGTCGAACTGGTGGTATGCGGATTCTCCCTGAACAAGTTCGGAGTGGACCGGAAAGAGATTTCCCCTGAGCTGCGCACCGTCGAGAACGGGATCCTTTATAACCTACAGCTGCAAAAGAAGGGATATACCAGTCTTTCACTTTAAAAAACGAAAAAAATGAAAAGATCATTAGGAATATTAGCCATCCTGCTCCTGCTGGGGATCTCCGGCCAGGCACAGACGACTGAAACAGGAGAAAAGAACCATTACGTGGTATCCACCACCAAGATCCCCCAGCTGCAACCCATCCTTCTGACGGCAGAAGCGCTTAAAAAAGAGGATGGAGAAAAGTTCGGAGACTTCCAGATCGTTATGTACGGTGCGAACGTTAAAGAACTCACTGATAAGGAAGGCATGGAGAAATATACTTCCAAAGCCAAAGCGGCGGGGGTGAATATCTATGTATGCAAGATCTCCATTGACAGGCTGAGCATAGCTCCGGAGGATATGCACGAGTATATCCAGGTCGTGGACCATGCGTACACGCACATGATCCAATTACAGAAGAACAAGAACTATTACAGTCTACAGCTTTAAAAAAATATATTGAATGAAGTTTAAATTGATGTCTATCCTATGGCCTCTGGGGCTGCTGGGAGCTATTAGCATATCCTCCTGTAACCAGCTATCAGGAGCGAATTCAGAAGAAATGGAAACAGAAAAAGAAAAAGACACCCTTAGCATCACGGTACTGCAGACGGCCGACCTGCACGGGCAGCTTGATCCGCATCCGGAACTGTTCTGGGAGAATGAGGAGATCGTGTTCAAGGAAAGAGGCGGATTTGCCAATATCAAGACCCTATTCGAGGAAGAGCGCCGAAAAAATCCCGGACGCACCATCATAGTGGACGGGGGTGACCTTATCCAGGGCAGTGGTTATGCTGCGCTTTCGGAAGGGAGGATCTTTCCTGAACTTATCAGCAACATGGGTTATGATGTGATAGTCCCGGGAAACTGGGAAGTGGTTTACGGAAAAGAAAGGATGATGGATATCCTGAACAACTACAATACCCCGGTCATCGCACAGAACATGTTCCACGAAAAGGACGGAACGCTGCTTTTTCCACCTTACTGGATCAAGGAGATAGAGGGGGTGCGGATAGGATTTATCGGTATTAATGATCCCGATGTTCCGGTGCGCCAGAATCCGATCTTCAGTAAGGGAATGAGCTTTAGCGGACTGGAGGAAGACGTAAAGAACCTTATCAGCAGCGTAAAGGAGAAAGAGGAGGTGGATGTCCTGTTTCTGGTAACGCATATTGGCGTTTTCAAGCAGGTGGACCTGGCCAGCCAGGAGATGGCAAAGGAGGTAGATTACATTCTCGGGAACGATACCCATGAACGGGTCCGGGAACTTATACAGGGGAAATATGCCAAGGTTAGCGAACCGGGAGCTTTTGGTTCTTTCGTTGGAAAGCTGACCCTGAAATTTGTCGATAATAAGCTGGTGGGGGACGAATACGAACTGCTGGACGTGGACCCCGAGGTCTATCCTGCCGATCCAGAACTGCAGGCCCTCGTGGACAAGGCCAAAGAACCCTATAAGGAGCACCTGGAAACGGTGGTAGGTTATACCTCCACTCCCATCTATCGCTATCTCACCGTGGAGAATCCCATGGATAACATGATCACCGATGCCGCACGCTGGAAGACCGGAGCAGATATTTCCATCTCCAACGGTTTCAGGTTCGGAAATCCTATAGTCCCTGAAGATGGAAAACCCGCTCCCATAACCAGGGCCAATCTGTGGAACCTGCTTCCGGTGAACGAGAAAGTAAAAACAGGAAGGGCCACCGGACAGCAGATAAAGGACTGGCTGGAAAGGGAGATGCACAATGCTTTTGCCAAGAACCCTTCCGAACGTTTTGGCGGCTGGCTGGTGCGCTTTTCAGGAATGGAGGTCGACTTTAACAGCCAGGGGGAAAAGGGGGAACGTGTATATTCCATAATGATCAAGGGCGAACCCATACAAATGGATGAATATTACACAATTTCCGCCTGTGTACGACCCGGCGATCCGCTTGACAACCTGTGCCGCATTCCGGATGTGAAGGATGTGGAGGTCAAAGATTATTATATTCACGATGTGGTGGAAGAGTATCTGAAAAAGAACTCCCCCGTTTCACCGGTACTGGAAGGCCGGGCCTATTGCGAGTATCTTGGGAAATATTCCTTTTCCACCGTTCCCGGGACGGAATATAAGTTCCAGTAACAACTACTTAAATGTATCAATAAGCCTCACGGTATTTGCTGTGGGGCTATACGGGGATCTTGAACGGCAATCTGAAGATTGCTGCCCGGTAGGCCGAAATCTGAAGATCTCGGTCAGCGCTCTAAGGTTTTAGAATTGGGTTGCGGGGGGATGCGTGGGACAGCTCTCGAGCGGTCCTTACGAGAATCGGGAATTTAAAGGGCAATCTGAAGATTGCTGCCCAGTAGGCCGAAATCTGAAGATCTCGGCCAGCGTTATGGGGGTTATTTTTTCTGCGCTACAAATCTTATGACCCAGCCTGTTCCTTTATGGAATTCCCCCTCACTCAGGTTCACTTCTCCTTCATAAAATTCCAGGAGATCCAGATCCCGGAAGGCTTCCCTCAATTCTTCTTCTGAAAAGAGCATGCGCTCCTCCTTTGGGCCTCCTACTTCAGGATTTTTCTGCTGGTATTCCAGGTGCTTTTTTCCAAAACCTTCAAAGATCACTCTTCCATTCTTCTTCAGGTTCTTGCTCGGCCCCTGAAAAAGATCTTTCCTGTCAGATGAGGGGAAATGGGCATAGATCAAAGCAATAACATCAAGATCTTTAGCCGAAATATAACCTTTATGATCAGTGACCTGGTAATCTATCTGCACCCCTGCCTCTTCCGCCAGCAGGAAGGCCTTTTTCCGCCCCTCAGAGCTGCTGTCGAAGGCAGAAACCTCCCAACCCTGTCTGGCGGCAAAAACGGCGTTACGGCCTTCTCCTTCAGCTGGAAGAAGTATTTTCCCCGGCTCCAGTTCCCGTAGTTTTTCGGCAAAGTACCGATTGGGTTCTTTTCCGTAAACATAAGCCTTCGCCTTATATCTCTCGTCCCAGAAATTCTTCATTTTAACTATTAATTATCAGGTTAGTGAACGGAAAAACAACCTAAAACAGTTCTTTCCAGATGATGTAAATACCCATGATCAGGACGAACCAGCCGAATCCTTTCTTCAGCTTTTCCCCTTGAATGAACTTGTTCAGCCAGCCTCCTATAAAGATCCCCACGATGGACAGTCCTGTAAATACAAGGAGGAAGGCCCAGTCGATGTCGAGATTCTGCACATCCCCTATAAACCCTATGAGAGACTTGACGGCTATAATAAGCAAGGAGGTGGCCACCGCTTTTTTCATCGGCAATTTGGCCAGTAAGACCAGGGCCGGGATTATCAGGAAGCCTCCGCCTGCTCCCACTATCCCCGTCAGCACTCCTACCACGATCCCTTCCAGGATGATCAGCGGATAATTGTATCTTACTTCGGTCTCAGGCTCGGTTTCTTTTCCATTCTTCCTGATCATGGAGATAGATGCCCCGATCATGATAATGGCAAAAAATACCATTATCCCAATGCCTTTGGTCACCTCAAATCCCCAGAGGCTGAAAACAGGATCGGGAATTGCAGGAACCAGAAATCTTCGGGTAGCGTATACAGCTATAAAAGCGGGAATGGCAAAGACGGTGGCTGTTCGAAGATCCACCAACTTCTGCTTCATGGTATTTATGGCTCCTACCAGGGAAGAGGTCCCCACCACGAAAAGGGAATAAGCCGTGGCAGCGACAGGATTAATGGCCAGGAGGTAAACCATGATGGGAACGGTGAGAATGGACCCTCCACTCCCTATCAGGCCTAATACGATTCCTATTGCCAATGCACCTAAATATCCTAAGAGATCAAATATTTCCAAAGTATCTTTTTTATAACAGGCACAAAGGTACCTTGGGATCTCAGGGTGTGCAGTAACAAAAGTTACAAAAAAAATTAAAGGTCCAGAACAACAATATGGTTGCGGTTCAGGACAATTTTCTTATCCAGTTCCAGTTTCTTAAGGAGTCGCGAGATCACCACTCTCGAGGTGTTGAGGTCATAGGCTATTTGCTGGTGCGTGACCTGCAACTCCTCCGACTGATTTATTTTGGCCTTGTCCTTCAGGTAGCGCAGCAGTCGCTGATCCATGTTCATAAAGGCCAAAGTGTCAATGGTCTCCAACATTTCGGTAAGCCGCACGTGATAACTTTCGAAAACAAAATTTCTCCAGCTCTTGTAGGTGGCCGTCCATTCCTCCATCTTATTGATGGGGATCATGATCAGTTCCGTATCTCGTTCAGCCACCGCGCGGATCTCACTTCTGGTCTGCCCGAGGCAGCAGGACAGGGTAAGGGCACAGGTATCTCCCCGCTCCAGAAAGTACAACAGTAATTCATTGCCTTCCTGGTCCTCACGAAGTATCTTGATAGCCCCCTCCAGAAGCAAGGGCATCATACTGACATAATCATTGATATCCATTATGATATCCCCTTCCTTTACCTTTTTCAGGATACCTGCCTTTTCTATTTCGCGGATCAGCTCCTCCTCGAAAATAAAACCATAGGCTTCTTTTAAGTGCTGTAACATTTTTTTATGCTAAAGATAAAATTATAAAGTAGTCTATACGATAACAAAATTTGATTTATGATTTTAAAAAACATCTTTTGGTAGAAAAATAAAAAATATACAAGATAAGTATGACATTTTAAAGCCAACTTGCATACCCTCCAGCACATTCCCACTACATTCCGCTGCTCTCCATTTCGGGAAATACGCTTCGGGGGAAAGGTCTTGGACACAAGCATAAAACCGCTACCTCCGTTCCTCTTCCTCCTTTGTCGTCGCTCCACTCCCGGTATCGATTTTCCACTTAAGTCCGCTGAAAAGAAAAGGAT
>CBFGYW010000078.1:0-6973 GCA_965653085.1 uncultured Salinimicrobium sp. | reverse complement strand
TTAGATAAATACCTTTCCACTTAAATTTTTGTCCCGAATGTACTTTTTAATTTCCTTCGAGTAGAGATCATTTTCATCTTTCCCTAAAAGATGCAGACTTATATCAGCCGATTCGAGCAGTACTTTACGAAAAGCCTCAAGCAGTGTCAGATGATCCTTTTCCCTTCGGAAATTAGCAACACAGATTATCCTGAAAGTATTTTCACCATCTAATTTAACGGAAGTCCTTTCAGTTCCAGATTCCTGAAGAAAATTTTTTATAAAACAAACCTTCTTCGAATGCAGTTTACTTCCAGACCAGGCGGCAAGTGGTTTATTCACAGAAATAATTCCATCAAACCAATAGGATGCCCACCTTAGAATCAGAGGGGCCTTTTCCCAGTGCACCCTTTCCCCTAAATGATCATGCCAGACAAGCTTCACTTGTTTAAGAAAGAACTTCAGAAATACCGCCAGAAAAAAAGAACTGCTGTGGGCGTGAATCACTGTGATATTATGTTCCTTTATGAAAGAACGCAACCTTAAAAAAGCTGTTATATCAAGAGTAGACTTTTTACCCAGATAAAAATATCCTACCCCCGGTTCTAATCTTCCCTTTAAACCTCCTTCCGTTCGTGTACAGCATAAAAACGAAGCCTCAATTCTTTTCGACAGGGAATTGGCATAAGCAACAGCCATATATTCTGCCCCTCCCGGTCGTAAGGAATCTATCAACTGCAATACTCTCATACCTGCTTTTTAATCTGCGAAAAACCAGCGAAATCTGCGCCATCTGCGGGAGCCCCTTTCAAAACCTCCCTAATCCCCTCCTGAAATCGTTCCAACGTATATCGCTGCGACCACTCTTTCGCCGCCTTAGAAATCCCTCGCATCCGTTCCCTTTCACTCAAGACTTCCAGTATCCGCTCCACATCCATTTCAACATCCCCCTCCATCAATATCCCCCGCTCACAACCTCCCCCCCTTAAAAAGGGGGGTCTCGGGGGGGTAAAACCCAACATCCACGGTACACACGACACCCCCGTAACCACCGGGATACACCCAAAAAACATCCCTTCCGCCACCGCCTTCGGCCAGCCTTCAGATCTGGATGGCAATATTACAAAATGCCCTCTCTGGTAAGCCTCTTCCAACTCCTCCAGAGTCCGGTTGCCCATAAATTCAATTCCTTTTATTCTGGCTTCTTCAATATAAGATTCTGCAGCTCTCCTTTCCGGCCCATCCCCATAAATGCCCATTCTGCATTCCACTCCTTTCCGTTGAAGTTCAGCAATCATTTTTAACGCCATTTTAAGCCCTTTTCCAGGAACTAAATTCCCGACGAATAAAAAGATATACGGATCTTCAAATCGCTTCTCCTGCACCTTTAAAATAGCTTTTTCCGGAAAAGAAGCTGTAAAGAAGGGTAGCACGTTTCTGCTTTGCCCGGGCCACTCTCCGTAAACCAGAACCTTCATATTTCTGGTCAGGAAAGTATTGCTCAGTATCCATCGCTGCAGTTTATAAGTCCAGGGCTGTTTCGCCTCAGGATCCCAGTTTCCCGCATATTTTGCCGTTTTCATTTTCCGTGGAAAAAAGACCTGCAGCATACTTGCCAAAAGACCAATGTTTCCGGGACAGCGCAAATGAAGATGGTCTGCACGCCGCATTGCCTTAATCATCCTGAAAGAAATAAGCGGAATTTTTAGAATGGAGAATAAAACTGCTCCAAAAGAGAGCAGATCAAAGGAAGGAATTTCGCTGAAGCTGATGTCGGTATTTGTATAGGATATGCTTCCTCCAGAAATTTTTCCCTCCCTGTCCAGAGGGGCCACCACTTCGACCTGATATCCAGGATTTTGAGCTGGAAATTCTGAATTTAAAACTTCAAACCATAGATTCATCTCCCTCACATAAGGAGCGTAGGCAAAATAGCTGCCTTCCAGCTTCCTATGCTCTACATGAGTGAAAATGGCAAAACGCATCCTTTTATTTTTTTTGTAACAGCATAGTCAGCTGCATTCCACGGAACATCTCCTTATCGCTTACGGCGGAAGTTTCCCAATCCTTCCGATGCCACTTCCTTGCCACTTCTTCTTTTTTAACTGTTGCCATAGGAAAGAGATTAAGAATCGTAGCCCACTTGGTTCTTCCTAATACAGCTCTCCTGTCCCTTACGATAAAGGCGTTCCTGAATTTGTGATAAGTTTTCTTCGAAAATGGCCACTCCCAAGCCTTATCACTCTGAAAAGGGCGATACAGCCCCCGAAGGAACCTGATCGGCAAACTCGTCTGCAGGGGATCATAACTTATAACAAGGCCTTCCTTCGCCAGCTTCTCTTTCAGGCGGGCGATCAGTTCGTCCACATCCTTGAAATGGTGTAGGACGCCATAGGCGTAGATTATATCAAAATCCTTCTCCCTGAATTCTTCCGATAAAAAATCCATCACTTCCGCTCTGGCTCCCGGTACTTGTGCAAGCCGCTTTTTTAAACGTTCGATGCCTACAGGACTGAGATCTATTCCCAGGTACTCCTGAGACTGCTGCGCCATATAAATACTAAGGCTATTCCCCTCAAAGCATCCGAGGTCCAGAACTTTTTTACTTCGCAGATCCCCCAGCCACCTTTTGTGCAGCTCATAAATATCACGCTCCACTCCTATGGTTTTCCTGATCCTGTTAAGGGAACCATTCCTGAAATAGGACCATATCCTGGAGGGAAGGTTTTTGCTTTTATGGTCATAGAACTCCTGCTGCTGTTTATTGATCTTTATTCTGTCGTTCTCTCTCATTTCCCCAAAAACCTTAATAAGTCATAATAATTATATTTTAGGGAAGCTTTCCACGCGGCTTCCGAAGGTAGGTCTTTATCAATTTTATCACCGTCGAAAACACTATAATAACCTTTGTCGATAGGAATAACAGAAAAATGATGCATCCCTTTATTGAACCATTCTATAGCTTCAGTCCTCTCTAAAAAAGGATCCACAACCTCCTCAAAACCTATATAATCCTCATCTGCAATCAATCTATAAAGAGCGAGCCCGGAACCATATCCCCGGTTGTTTTTCTGAAAAGGAATATACCACACATTCTGATACCTGAAAAAATTCCCACCGGATCTGGTCTCATCCCCTTTCCTCATTTTAAACCTCTTATCGCGCCGCCAATCACCCTGCAGCGAATCCGATGTATAAACATATTGAAAATTATTGTCATCAATTGCGGTAATCAGGTTCAAATCTTCAGAGAGTAATATGGCTGGGTCCTTAAGGGTCACATTTGCAACCAAAGTATCTTGGATCTTCCAATGATAGGGGAAAGATTCAGCTTTGTATAAAAGAAGATTCCCTGCTGCCTTTGTTTCCGGCAGCATATAAAAGCATCCATTATGCTTGAATATCTGAGGGAAAGATAAATGAAAATCTTCATCCAAAACGTCCCCTTTATATTCAAATTCAACTCCATCTTCCGAAGTAAGTAATCCTATATCAGCATTGCCTTCCGCCTGGTGTTCAAAAAACACATAGAAAATACTGTCTTCCTTTACCACAAACGGATCTGCAAGAAACCGGCTGTCTTCCTTCGAATATCTTTTAAGCCATTCTGGATTCAAAACTGTTGCAGGACTTAATTCCCAATCATTAACAGGATTTTGAAATTTTTGAACCCCAATGGACCAGCCACTGCTAGCTGAATTTACAAAAGAATAACGGGAATGGAATATTACCAGGAGGATTAATCCTACTGACATTAAACTGAGAAACAAAAACTTTAACCTTCCTAATTTCATATTAAATGCTTCGTTAGATAAACCTACTCTTTCAAATGGTTTTTTTCTAAATGGGTCATAATCCTTTCCAAAACCTTCCTGGGGTGTATGTTCCGTTCAAAATAATTCTTGGCATTTTCCTCGAGGTGAATTCGATAAGTTCTATTCTCTGTCAATAATTTAATTGCCTCTGTAATTTCTTTCTGTTCTGTCCCGACATAATGAAGATGTTTTTGATGTATTAGATCTTGAGGTAAAACATTAATATGATTAGTGGAAATTATCGCTTTTCCCATCGCTAAATATTCACCTAATTTCCAGCCATGGCATTGCTCGACAGCAGGGGTGTTAAAAACTAATATCGAAGATTTTATTTTTTTCACGTAAGTTCTCAATGATATTCTTTCAGAAATAAGAGAACTATATCCTAATGTTTTTCCATCAGAACGTGGTGCAAACCCACCTTCAAAATTCAATTCTTCCAGATCCAGACAGGCCTTAATAAATTTCGCCCTTAATTGGTTGGCTGCTTCTTCTCGCTGCCAAAGGGAGCTAATAAAATAAATGTAGTTTCCTTTTACCTCACCCTTATTTTGATATTCCTGAAGTGGAAGCCTTTTGAACTGCCTCCAGTAATTAGCAAAAAATTCTCTTTTGTCCCGAACCCTCTCTCGTGCCAAATTGTAATTGGAAAAGGCGTGGAATACCGTTTCCAAAAAATTCCAGATACGTATACCAAAACCAGGTGCTATGGGAAAAATCTTATTAGTATTAAAACCCGTAATTTTAGCATCCTGATAATTGACCTTAGCGTATCCATCACACCAGTCTAAAGCAACAGAAGAAATATGAGGAGAATCAAAAGCATCGATAATGACCTTCTTTTCCGTTCCTCCTGATTTAAGAATGAAAGCAAATGTTCTTTCCGGTAAATTGGGAAATTCCTTTATAGTGTATTTGATTTTGTCTTTGCCATAGATCTCAAACAGCCCCTTCAGATAAAAAGAATAATAAAAAACATCCGCTAAAGCATAAACCAGCACTTTCATAGATATCCAATTTCATTGTTCTTTTCTTCAGTTAATTTAGGCTTATTAAAAAACAGGCTGATCCATCCGTAGAGCCGGCCGAACCCTTCACTGAGTGCGGTCTTTCTTTCCGCTGTGTTAATGGAATTTCCAAAACGTACTATAGTTAATAAGAACATTGTCATATTCCACATAATTCTTCCAGTTAATGAAGGTTTCGAATACTTCACCCGCCAGACGTACCATCCATTACGAAGCACCATTTTACCATAAAGAAACTGATTAGGCCTTCCTCCTGCCTCGTGATAATGAGACAAGCGGGCACCTGTGTTGACATAGAGCTGCCCTAATTTAGAAGCTCTTAAACAAAAGTCCATATCCTCATAAAGACCATAGCCTTCAAAATATTTTGAAAACCTGATCTTCTCGAACAAAGCCTTTCTATAGGAAGCCACCCCTCCCATAAAAAATTCTACAGGATATACCTTTCCTGAAGGAGGAAGAAAGCTTATCGAAAGACCATTTGAAAATTCCGGCATGACCCCGGGGGGATCTTTACTGAGGAGCCCCATCTTTTTTCTCAGTAAATTTCTACTACCTAATTTTCTCAGATAGCCATCCATCTTAAATTCTTCAAAAGTGGCAGGTCGCGGACTCTTTTCCCAGTCCACTTCATTTATGATATATCCCCCTACCCCCATAGCATCGGGGTAGCTGTGGTATGTATGTATCAGCTGTGAAAAATAATCCTTCTCCAAAACGATATCGTCATCGAGAAAACATACTATTTCGGCTTCCCTGGATACTCTTTTTATGCCGTAATTCCGTTGTCTGGTCAATCCCCTTTCTGCCTCGGGAACCTTATAGTATTTTAGCTTTGGAAAATTTTTTTCCTTAAGCCTGCTACCGGTCATATCATCAGGCGAGCCATCTATCACCACTATCTCCATTGGATATAGCTCCTGTTTCTCCACAGATTGTAGTAGCCTTTCGATGGCAGCAGGTCTTTTATAGGTACAGATGAGTAGGCTGAACTTCATTATACGGCACTGGTTTTATCCATTGGCTTCCGGAGAGTGGCAAGTCTGGAAGCCCAGGCTTCACTAATTTTCCATCGCCTCTTCATTTCCTTCAGGTATTTCACCGGATTTTTAATAGGCTGCCTGAAGTAATACCTCAACAATAGCTCTGTTCTGAAACCTCTCAGCTGTTCCAGGGTATAATATTTCTTTGAAAGGTACATCAAGGTAGGGGAAGGCTTTGGGTTATCATCGTGCCAGGGCTGTAACTGCACCTCCCTGAACCCGCCCCTGGGCGCTTTCAGATGTAATATTTGTATTTTCGGATGATAAATTATATCGCAACCGGCTTCCCTTAACTGCATCCCATAGTCGATATCTTCCCCATATCCGAATTCAAGAGCAGGATCAAAACGGATATGGTTTGCAAATTTTCCAACCACTATGCTATTACCCGCACCAAATGTCCCCCACTGCTTGGTATATTTAAAAATTAAAGGTTCTCCCTCCTGCCGGTAATTAAGGGTCAGAAGCTCCACCCCTAAACGATTTATTTCCTTAATGGCTTTTTCAAGGACATCAGACTCCATTCTATTGTCATCATCTGCAAAAAACACCCAGTCAGCATCTACCCGGTCCAGGGCAAGATTCCGTGCATTGCAGGCCCCGGTCCTATGAGTAAAAACATGAATAACCTCAAAAGGCCAGGAATTCTCGTTCAGCTCAGGCAGATCTGTAGCAGATCCTTTTCCTGGATCCTGTTCGACAACAACAACTTTTTGGGGCAACAGGGTCTGATTTTTCAGATCCTCCATTACCTGCAGCAGGTACTCCCTTCTGCCCATGGTGGGAATGATGACATCTATAGTGGCTCTTTCCCGCAAAACCCTTGACGAACTTACCACAATGTCTGAAAGATCTACCTGCCTCCGGAAATGTTTCCGGCCGGCCAGGGATTTCAATAAAGGTAGCAGGGGGAGTGACTTTTCAAATTTGCAGTAATGCCAGAAGAGTATTAAAACCCGAAGACTTTTATAGTGGCTATACACAAATTTAAAAACCTCCACAGTACTTGCGTCTATCGTGAGGGGGAATGAAGAATCGTTTCCTTCCGACTTCCACAGCGCAGGAGCACTATAACAGAACAACCCATTCTGCTGGCCCAGTTTCGCAA
>CBFGYW010000077.1:0-7006 GCA_965653085.1 uncultured Salinimicrobium sp. | reverse complement strand
CGATGGATACCTTGAATTAAAGGATGCCATTATCACTAAATTCAAAAGAGATAATCATCTTACATATAATCGCTCACAGATCGTGGTTTCCACTGGGGCTAAACAGTCCTTGGCCAATGTGGCCATGGTCATGCTTAATCCTGGAGACGAAGTCATCCTGCCCTGCCCTTACTGGGTTAGTTATGCAGAAATCGTAAAACTCGCAGAAGGTGTACCGGTAGAGGTGCCCACAACTGTTGAATCGAATTTCAAAATGACTCCCGCTCAACTTGAAGCTGCCATTACTCCAAAAACCAAGATGCTTTGGTATAGCTCACCTTGCAATCCTAGCGGAATGGTGTACAGCAGGGATGAATTACGAGCCTTGGCAGATGTCCTGGTAAAATATCCTGAGATAGTAGTAGTGAGTGATGAGATCTATGAACACATAAATTTCGTAGGAGGACACGCCTCCATGGCTGAATTTGAGGATATGTATGACCGTGTAGTAACGGTTAATGGAGTCTCAAAAGCTTTTGCTATGACTGGCTGGAGAATAGGTTATATCGGGGCTCCTACCGAAATTGCGAGGGCCTGTAACAAAATGCAGGGTCAGATCACCAGTGGCGCAAACTGTATAGCACAGCGGGCAGTTATCACCGCTCTGGAAGCCCCCGTTCATTCTATTCAGTACATGATAGATCGCTTTAAGGAGCGTAGAAAATTAATGGTTAACCTTCTCCAAGACATCAAAGGATTTGTGGTTACTGAGCCGGAAGGAGCATTCTACGTTTTCCCCGATATCTCTTACTATTTCGGGAAAACCATCAAAGGCCATAAGATCAATAATGCCGACGATTTCTCGATGTTCCTCTTAGAAGAAGCTCTGGTTGCTACTGTTACTGGTGATGCTTTCGGAAATCCGAATTGCATAAGATTCTCTTATGCAGCCAGTGAAGCTCAAATTGAGGAGGCAATGAAACGTATTAAAGAGGTACTTTCTGAAGTAGAATAAGCATTCCGCCTTTACAGACTAATCCTCCTTTTTTGAAAATTGGGGGATTTTTTTTGATACCGTCATACTATCTCGTGAAATTTATGCATAATGAATATAAGAGTCTTTAATTTAAATGCAGGATTACCGGTTTCTCCAGAAAAAAGGAGTCAGTAATATGAGTACCGTGAAAAGTTCCAGTCTGCCTATCAGCATCAGGAAAGAACACCACCATTTCCCTGAGTCGGGTAGGGCATCAAAATTATTTATGGGTCCCAAAGAACCGAATGCCGGGCCCACGTTGCCCAATGAAGATGCAGATGCACCGAGGGAGGTCTCGAGGTCCAGACCCAAAAGAGCAAGAACGACGGCTCCTATAATGAAGGAAAGCATATACAGGATAAAAAAACCTAGAACATTGAATACAATTTCCTTTCTAATTCCCCGACCCTTATAACGCACAGGTAAAACAGCATTAGGATGTAAGGCTCTTTTAAATTCTATAACTCCATTTTTTATCATGATAACGTGGCGCATAACTTTTACACCTCCGGCTGTAGAACCGGCAGATCCACCTAAAAAGAAAAGCCCGAAAAACAGAACCGTAAGGAAGGGAGCCCATAGCGTATAATCGGCCGTTATGAAGCCCGTGGTGGTTATAATTCCGACAACTTGAAACAGGGCATGGCGAAAAGCACTTTCGGCCTTTCCAAGGACCATCGGGTGGTCTATTGAAGACAAGCCAAGATCGGCACCAAAATAGATCATTAAGGCAGTCACAAGCGTGAAGCCAATAACAAACAACACGTACCAATTGAATTCCTCATCCTGGAGTATCTTCTGAAATCTTCCTTTAAAGCCATAATAGGTGAGGACGAAATTCATTCCCCCAACAAACATGAAAAAGATAATGATATACTGTATTAAAGGGTTGTCGTTCCATACTGCTACACTTGCATTTTTGGTTGAAAAACCTCCCGTGGACATTGAACTCATGGCATGGTTAACTGCATCGAACAGACCCATCCCTGCCAAGTTTAGGAGAAGGGTTTGTGCTAATGTCAAACCCACGTAAATGAACCAAAGTCTTTTCGCGACATCTGTGATTCTGGGCTTCATCTTATCGCCCGTGGGGCCGGGGGCTTCGGCAGAAAACAACTGCATCCCTCCTATGCCCAATAGTGGTAAAATGGCTATCGCTAAAACGATAATTCCCATTCCACCAATCCAATGGGTAAGGCTTCTCCAGAAAAGAATTCCTTTCGGAATGGACTCGATATCGTTTAAGATTGTGGCACCCGTGGTAGTATAGCCAGACATTGTTTCGAAAAAAGCATTGGTAAATGAAGGTATACTCTCACTTAGTACATATGGCAGTGTACCGCTAAGAGTCATAAACAACCACCCGAAGGATACGACAATATAGCCTTCACGTTTTTTAATTTCTTTTCTATGACCTTTCGTAAAGAACATTAACCCTACGCCGACAAAAAGAGTTATAAGGGCCGCAGAAGATATCTGCATAAGTACATCTTCGCCATAATACCAGCTTACCAATGCTGAAAAAAGCATGAAACCTCCGTTGCACAATAGCAGGAGTCCCATGATATGGAAGATGATCTGGTAATTCAGCCGGGCAACTCGTGGCATTATAAAAACATTTTTTCCACTTTCCTGATAGACCTGGGTAGACAACATACAACAACCCGATCTCCTGCAAAAATTTTGGAATCTCCCAATGGGATCATTCCTTCCCCTTCCCTTATCACTCCACCTATTATTGCCGATCTCGGGAAGTCTAGGTCTTTAATTTTTTTGTCGGTCGCCTTGGACGTTGGTTTCACAATAAATTCGAGGAGTTCCGCATTCATGTTGTTCAACTTTGTCATGGCTACTACTTCTCCTTTTCTGATATATCTGAAGATGTTGTTTGCAGCCAAAAGCTTTTTGTTGATAAGGGTGTCTATTCCTATGGAATGGCTGAGCTGAAAATAATCCATATTTTCCACCAAGGCAATGGTCCTCTTCACCCCTTTTGATTTTGCTACGAGACAGGTCATAATATTGGTTTCCGAATTTCCAGTCACGGAAATAAAGGCATCCATATCTTTTAAGTTCTCTTCCTCAAGAAGCTCCACATTTCTCCCATCACCGTGGATTACAAGAGCCTTGGGAATTTCATCAGCCAGATCGAAAGCCTTTTCTTTGTTGTTTTCGATTAGCTTTATATTGAAGTTGTTATCTGCAAGATCTTTAGTGGTCTTTCTTCCAATCTTGCTACCTCCTAGTATCATGACGTTTCTCACTTCATGTCTTACCTTTCCCGTTAATTTATACAATTCCTCCACCCCATTTTTGGTGGTAATGAAATAAGCCTGATCCCCTTCCTTAAATTGGGTATCCCCTCTCGGTATTAAAGTATATTGGGTTCCAAATCTTTGAATTGCTATGGGCATAAACTGGATACCAGGAAATATTTTGGCTGCCTCCTTTACTGTCATTCCTACAAAGGCGGTTGTACGGGAAAGGTTTAAACCTAGCATGGTTAAAGCACCATTTTCGAACTCATAACTGTCATTAAATGCTGATTGGCTCAGTAATAACTCAATTTCACGAGCAGCAAGTGCTTCAGGGGAGATCAACTCATCAATTCCGAATTTAAAAAAGCCAATCTCTTCTTTACTTTCCAGAAATTCTGTGTTTGCAATTCGTGCAATCGTACGTTTGGCCCCTAATTGCTTTGCCAAAACACAAACAGTAATATTTGTAGTTTCACTGGATGTGACTCCGATGACGAGATCCACATTCTTCACCTGTGCATCCTTCAGAACAGAAATGGAAGTAGCATCGCCCTTTAGGGTCCTGATATCCAGATGTGTGTCCGCATAGCTCAAATGTTCTTTGTCGCTATCAATCAAGGTGATGTCCTGAGATTCGTAGGAGAGCAATTTGGCGAGATGGAAACCCACTTCACCGGCACCAGCTATGATTATTTTCATAGGAAAATATATAATCAAAAACTTCAAAGGTAAGTTATTTACCTGAACCCTGAGGAAATAGGAAAAACAAAAAGAACTTCGTACTTCAGCATTTAGATCGAGATTAGGTATATTTGGGCAAAAATTAGAATGGAAAAGAAAGTAACTCCATATAAGGGTTCTGACCTGAATAAAAAACAGCAGGTGGAGAAGATGTTTGATACAATTTCCTCTGATTATGATGGTCTGAACAGGGTTATTTCTTTTGGAATAGATGTAAAATGGCGCAGAAAGGTTGTCGCCCTAGTGGATCAGCAAAAACCGGATATGGTATTGGATATTGCTACCGGCACAGGAGATCTTGCCTTAAATCTTGCCAAGACAGGAGCTACAAAGGTGATTGGCCTCGATCTTTCTGAAGGCATGCTGGCCGTTGGAAGAAAGAAAATCGAGAAAGCTCAGCTATCGCATCGGATTGAAATGGTCCAGGGAGATTCTGAAGCATTGCCCTTTGAGGATAATTGTTTTGATGCCATTACGGTAGCTTTCGGAGTCAGGAATTTTGAAAATCTGGAAATGGGTCTGAGCGAAATTTACAGAGTTCTTAAACCCGGTGGAATTTTTGTTATACTGGAAACCTCGGTTCCAACGAAGTTCCCCTTTAAACAAGGGTATCAGATTTATACAAAAACACTCCTTCCTCTGATTGGAAAATTATTTTCAAAGGACAGAGATGCCTATTCCTACCTTAGTGAAAGCGCAGCTGCTTTTCCTTATGGGGACAAATTCAACAATATTTTACGAAAAGTTGGGTTTAATGATGTAGATGACAAACCCCAAACATTGGGAGTTGCCACCATTTATACTGCTTCAAAATAATTATATGAAGAGAAACTCTTTTTTCGTCTTTTTTCTTTTATGTACCCTTTCTTTGCAAGCCCAGTTTTTCAGTGGTGAAAAGGTTATAAATAATCCCAATTTCGATCAACAGCGGTACTCGTGGGGTTACTTTCTTGGGTTTAATACATATGATTTTGATTTTAATTATAAAAAAGTCATAAATAATAAGCTTCTGGGCAATGATTTTGTAGCCGATCGGACCATTGGGTTTAATGTTGGCCTTGTGGGGAACATGCGATTAAATAATAATTTGGACTTAAGGTTGGAGCCAGGAGTGGCCTTCAATAGACTAAATTTTCAGTTCTGGAAGGCGGATGGTGATTCTTTTAGGGAAATTAACTCCACGTATGTACACATCCCATTGCTCCTAAAATTTTCCACGGACAGGATCAATAATTTTAAGCCATTCGTAGTCGGGGGAGTTTCGACTTCTCTAAATCTTTCAAGCAACGAAAATAATCCTGATGACAATATGGATGGCCAGTTTAGGATGAAAACGAACTCATTTTATTACGAGATAGGATTTGGAATAGATCTATACTTGTACTATTTTAAATTTTCACCTTCTATAAGAGGAGTGTTTTCTATAAGTGACGACCTTGTACGAGATGATGATCCAAACAGTATGTTTACTTCCAATGTCGACAAAATGTCAACAAGGGCAGTGTTTATCAATTTCACTTTCCAATAGATCTTCGGAATTCACTTAGCAATATAGCCGTAGCCGTAGCTACGTTTAAACTTTCAGTAGTCTGGAGTTTCCCAAATCTGGGGATGGAAACCTTTTCCTGAACCAGCTTCTCAATGTTTCGCGAAATTCCATTTGCTTCATTGCCCAGGACAAGAATTCCCTCAGAGGGGAGTATTTCCTGATAAATATTAGATCCTTCCATAAATGCTCCAAAAATTGGCAAGGTTTGCTCCGACAGAAACAAAGGGAGGTCAACATAAATAATTTTTACCCTGGCAATAGAACCCATAGTTGCCTGCACTACTTTCGGATTAAAACAATCCACTGTGTCCCTGGAGCATACTAATTGTTCTACACCGAACCAGTCGCAAAGTCGAATAATCGTTCCTAAATTACCCGGATCCCTAACCCCATCAAGTGCCACCACAAGACCTTCTGCATCAAAGTTTTCAACTTCTGGTATTTCAAATAATGCCACTGCTTTTTGCGGAGTTTTCAACTGACTTATTTTCTTCAGGTCGGCTTCCTGTATTCCAAATAGCTTTTCGGAATCTACGTCAAAAATTTTTTCAGTTGTATACACAGAGTGCAAGGAAAATTCTGAATTTAAAAGTTCAGTAATTACCTTAACACCTTCAGCCGAAAACAATTTATGTTTAGTGCGATACTTTTTTTGTGCAAGGCTGGTTATTAGCTTAATTTGGCTTTTGCTAAACATTCCAAAATTGTATTTTTGAGGGTCTTTAAACCAGTTATTTGAAAAGCATTTCGGCAAAAATATCATTAATTCTTTTAACGTTCGTCTTATTTTCCTCCTGTAATGCAGTTAAAAGGGTTGAGAGTGATGAACATCTGTTAATTGAAAATACCATTTTTCTTGACAGCGTAGAACTGAAGGACAAAACTGTCTATAATCAGCTATATCAGGAGCCGAATTCCACTTTACTGGGATTCCCTTTGGAGCTTCACATATTTAACCTTGCAAAGCCAAATCCAGATTCTACTTTTAATGCATGGCTTCACAAGAAGCCCAGGAGAGAGGAAAGATTAATAAATCTCCTTTCAAAGAAACAAGTGGAACGTCTTGGAGATTCTTATGTCTCTTTTAATGAATGGATAAAAAAAACCGGACAAGCCCCTGTAATAGCGAGTGAGGGTCAGGCTGAAAGATCTGCAGAGAGACTTAAAGCCTATTACTGGAATCAAGGCTGGTTTGATGTTGAGACTGATTTTACTATTCTTGAACAGGAAAACAAAAGGGCCAAGGTGAAATATTACGTCTCTCCAAAAAAGCCTTATATCGTCGACACCATAAGCACCAGAATTGCCTCCATTGTGGCCGATTCAATATATGAAGTACACAAAGGAAACTCTGCTATTAGGAGTGGGATCCAGTACAAAACAATTGATATAAATAAAGAGAGAGAGCGGCTTACCTCTTTATTCAGGAATAATGGCCTCTAT
>CBFGYW010000076.1:0-7017 GCA_965653085.1 uncultured Salinimicrobium sp. | reverse complement strand
CAGACCATGGAGGAGATCATCCAGCCCAGTATGGTGCCTTTCCTTGATGTCATCACTGCCGGCCCCATTCCCCCGAACCCTTCGGAATTGATGATGAACGAGAATATGGAGGTGCTGATGGAGGAACTGAAGAACCGCTACGACTATATCATCCTCGATACTCCGCCCGTAGGAGTGGTTGCAGATGCCCTGAACCTGATGAAATACGCCGATGCGACCCTCTACCTCATCCGGCAGGATTACACCAAGCGCGGGATGTTGGAAGTCATCAACGAGAAATACAGCAAAGGCGAGGTGAAGAACATCAGCTTTGTACTCAACCACTTCCTACACAGGGCCAAGTATGGATACGGCTATGGCTACGGCTACGGTTACGGCTATGGATATGCCTACGGAAGATACGGTGCCAACTACAGCGAACAGACTCCGGTGCAGGGCGTGATGAACAAGGCGAAGAAAAAGTGGAGGGAGTTTATGAGGAATTTCAGCTAAAATTCCTTCTTCAGCTTTACTTTCTCAGTATTTTCTCCCTACCATCTCCCTATATTACAGGCAGCTCACCCCTTCTTTACCCGTACTTCACGGCTTCATAAAGGGGTGAGGTGGCTGTTTAGTCCCTGTTTAGTGGCTGTTATATAGGGAGATGGTAGGGAGATGGTAGGTTGGAAGTGCAGTCAAGGAAGGTGCAAATTTTATTTCAAAATAATAATTAATGGGAGTTTCCTTCTGGAAGGACTGCCAGATCCGTCGAGATACGTTAATTAAAAGCACCCTTAATAATTATTGTTTAATTTCGCTGCTCCAAAATCTACCCCAATGGCTAAAACATATTACAGGATACCACAACTTCCGCAGGAGGAAGACTGGTTAAATCTGCGTCCCTCACTTCAATATTATTTCAGGCCCTGGGTTAATCTTACCGTAGAACTTGATGGTTCCGAAAGCGGCGTGGAAATCCCCAGCTCTTTCCTGAATCCGGATGAGCTGGACTTTTTTCAATCCTTCGACTGCTGATTTTCTGAACCTACTCTCTTTCCAGAAGTGCCATATAGAAGCCGTCGTAACCGGTTTCGCTGGAAAGGATCTTTTGTTCCTTACTCAGTTTAAAGGCTTTCCCTTCTTCGGAAGAAAGGAACTTCTGCACCTGTTGCTCATTTTCTGAAGGCAGGACAGAGCAGGTAGCATATACCAGTTTACCTCCGGATTTTACGATCCTTGAATATTGGTTCAGGATTTGCTCCTGGGTCATTTTTATGGTTTCCAGGAACTCGGGCTGCAGTTTCCATTTGGCATCGGGGTTCCGGCTTAAAACGCCTAATCCGCTACAGGGAGCGTCTATTAGGACCCTGTCGGCGGTGTTGTAGAGTTTTTTGATGACCTTGGAGGAGTCGATGGTGCGGGGTTCGATGTTGTGAGCCCCGGCTCTTCTGGCTCTGCGTTTCAGTTCTTTTAGTTTGTTCTCGTAGATATCGGTGGCGATCAGCTGACCTTTATTTTCCATCAGGGCAGCCAGGTGAAGGCTTTTACCTCCCGCTCCTGCGCAGGTATCTACCACCCGCATTCCCGGCTGAACTTCCAGGAAATGGGCTACCAGCTGGGAGGAAGCGTCCTGTACCTCGAAATCACCTTCCTTAAAGGCTTCGGTTTTAAATACGTTTGCCCGTTCCTTCAGTTGCAGGGCATCGGAATATTGGGCAAGGGTTTCGGTTTCTATGCCTTCTGAAAGGAGTTTTGCCTTCAGGCTTTCCTTATCGGTCTTCAAAGTATTGACCCGAAGCACCACGGGGGCCTGCTGGTTGAGGGCATGGATCTCTTTTTCCCAGATTTCCTCTCCCAGTTCCTTCACTCCCAGCTCATCGAGCCAGTCTGGAATGGATTCCCTATATTTTCTGATCTTGCTGAGTTCATCGAATTTTCCTTTGATCCTGCGGGTTGGTACCGGTTCGATCTGTTTCCAATCCGCGGGAATTTCTATTCCGCGTAGGGTTGCCCATACTGCGAAGACCCTGAATAGTTTTTCGCGGGAGTAGGGGGCTTTGACTTCGGCTATTTCGGAATATAAGCGCTTCCACCTTACGATGTCGTAAGTGGTTTCGGCGATGAAGCTGCGGTCGCGGGCGCCCCAGCGTTTATCGCGTTTCAGCGTCTTTTCAATGACCTTATCGGCATATTCTCCTTCATTAAAGATTTCGGCAAGTGCATCGACGGTTGCGAAAACCAGATTCCTATATAAGCGCATATAAATTGTTTAAGGCGGCAAAGGTACGGATTTTTGATGGGGAATAATTTATCTTTGGATGCGAGGGCAGGATGTTATTTTTCTGGCCACTAATTCACAAATATTAATTTTATCAGACTTTTTCCCATCATGAAAAGATTGTTTTGTATTCTGGCCCTAAGCCTTATTGCCTGTAACTCTGAAAAGAAGGAAGTTCAAAGAGCAGCTTTCAGCAGTGTGATCGTGGAACCTGTTCTGGAAGATTCTTTAAGTATCAGGGCAATTGAGATCATGGGAAACACTGTTGCTTTTGCCGGATCTGATGGAAATTTTGGGGTTTATATTCCTTCACAGGATAAGCTGAACAGAAACAGGCAGGCCTTCGACAGCATTTATCCCGAATTCAGGTCGGTGGCGAGTACGGCCAATGATTTTTTCATGTTGAGCGTGGGCAATCCGGCCCTACTGTACAAAACCGGGGAAAATGGAGAGATGGAACTGGTTTACACGGAAGAACATGAGAAGGTGTTCTATGATTCGATGGATTTCTGGAATGACCAGGAGGGGATAGCAATGGGTGATCCTACTGAGGATTGCCTTTCAATTATCATTACCCGGGACGGGGGCAAAACCTGGAAGAAACTGAGCTGCGAGGAGCTGCCCAGGACCGTGGAAGGAGAAGCTGCCTTTGCTGCCAGTGATTCCAATATAGCAATAGAAGGGGACAAGACCTGGATCGTGACTGGGGGTATGGCTTCAAGAGTATTCTTCAGCCCAGACAAAGGAAAGTCCTGGGAGGTATATGAGCTGCCAATCATTAGCGGAAAGGCTACTACGGGGGCTTATTCAGTGGATTTTTATGACGAGAATATCGGGTTCGTGATTGGTGGGGATTATACCGCTCCAGAAGAAAATAAGGCCAATAAAGCGGTGACCAACGATGGTGGAAAGACCTGGAAGCTGGTGGCTGATGGGCAGGATCCTGGATATAAGAGCAGTGTGCGGTATGTTCCGGGGGGTGAAGGTAAGGAGGTTGTTGGCGTGGGATTTACAGGAATTTCATATTCCACAGACGGGGGAGAATCCTGGAAGAATCTGTCTGACGAAAGTTTCTACACTATCAGGTTTTTGAATGACAGTATTGCCTACGCGGCCGGGAAGAACAGGCTTGCACGGCTAAGGTTCCAATAGGAGGGAAGTATACTAAGACCTTCTCCCGGAAAATTGGATTAAGACTGATTATCGTTGGAATGCCTTTCGCGATACTCCTTGATGAGTTTACGATTGAAATCGTCCTCCACCTTCTTCAGCTGAATGATCTGTTTGGCGGTGAAGATCTTCTTCAGATCGGAGAAGAATTTCTTTTGCAGCAGATAATCCTCTCTTTCGATGCTCACGTATTCCTGCAGCATGCTTTCAGCTTTTTCTTCAGAAATGCACTGAAGATCGGCGATATCGGCGTGTTCCCTTCGGTAGAGAGTCCGGCGTTTCTCCTCATATTCGTTATAGATGGGCCAGAATTTCTGGGCATCCTTGGAGCTCAGGTTAAGTCCTTCGGTGATATAGGCGGTTTTCAGGGCCTTTATACGTTCCCTGTGCCCATCTCTATCCTGGGCTGACAGGTGAAGGCCGGTGAAAAGTAAAAAACATATTAAGAGTAGGTTCTTCATGTTAATCTTCATTAAAAATAAGGGCAGGTTCTTCAAGATTCTCGTGCAGGTATTCCAGCAGCGCTTCCTGATCTATATTACTGGAGGGGCCAGTGGGGGTATAACTGAACATCCCTTCGGAGAACATCCTGGTGACCTCAGGGGTGGAAGGATCTATGGTTTCATCTATGTAATTCTCCAGGGAAAGCATGTCAACACTTTCCATTCCGAAGGATTCGGGCTGCTGAGTAAAGCTGTTGACCACGATTGCCACGAAGACTGCGGCTACACCGGCTGCATAATAAAATGCCTCCTTATTAAGCAGGGTGATGATCTTAGGCTCCTTTCGGGCGGCAGGAAGTTTCTTCATCAGTCTATCCTCAAAGGACTGGAAGTAATCTTCGGGAACAGTAAATGATTTTTCCGCCTTTTCTGAAAGCAGGGCAGGATCATTGGAAGAGGCTACTCTGGCCATAATGCTATTCTCCAGATTCTCCAGATAGCCTGGGGGAATCTGGTAACCTGCATTCTTACCGTATGTTAACCTGTTCTCTTTCATTTGTTTATTTGACTGATTTTTCCTATAATGGTTTAATCCCCTTAAGGAAATCTTCTATTTTCTTTACCGCAATGTGGTAAGAGGCCTTTAAGGCTCCCTCTGAAGTACCTAATATATCAGAAATTTCTCTATACTTCAGCTCTTCGAAGTATTTCATGTTAAAAACCTGCTGCTGTTTCTCTGGAAGACTGGCTATTGCCCGCTGTAACTGAAGCTGAATCTCATCTCCCTCGAAGTAGACATCACTCTCCAGATTATTCACCAGATGTTCCTGAAGGCCTTCATAATCTACATTTAATTTCCGGGCTTTCTGGTTGAGGTGGTTTATCGCCTCATTGGTGGCGATGCGATACATCCAGGAGAAAAGTTTACTGTCGCCTTTAAAGCCTTCGATGTTGTTGAAGATCTTGATGAAGGTATTCTGAAGCACGTCGTCTGCATCGTCGTGGTCCTTAACCATATTCCGGATGTGCCAGTACAGGCGCTCCTTATAAAGACTCACCAGCTCCCGGAAAGCAGAGTTTCGAGTTTCCCTGTCCTGGAGTTGGAGAAGAAGTTGGTCTTCAGAAGCTTTTAATCCGATTTTCATCAATCCTTGTATCGCAGGAGCAAAGATAAAGGATATCTCCTAAACCTTCGGAGGGTTTTTTGGGAGCTGAATATGGGGTGTTTTATCGACGAAATGCAAATATTTCAGATAAAATACACAAAAAGTTTGGTAGTGTGGTTTTTTGCAGTATATTTACAAAGTGAAAAAGGATCCCTTTTTTGCTCCAGATTAAAAATGATTTTATTTCCACTTGCCCCAAAATGGAGATAGAGTTTTAAAAATGGGTGAACCTACTTCACCCATTTTTGTTTTTTATATACTTCCTGAATTCACCGATCCTCCCGAATTTCTTCAGTTATCCTTTTTATTTTCTTTTCTTACGGGGAAAGGGGATGGGATATGTGCCACGAATCCACGGATATTTATTGGTAAGAACTATACGTGAATTCGTGGCAAATTTTATTCTTAATCAAAGGACTGCATAGATACCAGCTTTTCGTAGGTACCTTTCAGGGCCAGGAGTTCTTCGTGGCGACCCTGCTCGACGATCTCGCCTTTCTTCATAACGACGATGTTGTCGGCGTTCTGAATGGTAGAGAGTCGGTGTGCTATGACAATAGAGGTGCGGTTTTTCATCATGTTCTCCAGGGCTTTCTGCACCAGGCGTTCGCTTTCGGTATCCAGGGCTGAAGTAGCCTCGTCGAGGATCATGATAGGCGGATTCTTAAGGACGGCCCGTGCGATGGAAAGGCGTTGTTTCTGTCCCCCGCTGAGTTTGTTTCCGCTGTCACCTATGTTGGTATCGAGGCCCATAGGCAGGTCTTTGACAAATTCCCAGGCGTTGGCGATCTTCAGGGCGTCAATGATCTCTTCTTCAGAAGCATTGTCTTTTCCCATTCCCACGTTGTTCCGGATGGTGTCATTGAACAGGATGGAATCCTGGGTTACAAGTCCCATCAGGCTTCTAAGGGATTTTTTGCTGATGTCCCTGATGTCTGTCCCGTCTACTTTAATAGAACCTTCATTTACATCGTAAAACCGTGTCACGAGGTTCGCAATAGTGGACTTTCCGCTTCCGGATTGTCCCACAAGGGCCACGGCTGTACCTTTCGGAACTTTTATGCTGAAGTTCTTCAGTACGTTTTCCTCCTCATATCTGAAGGAGATATTGTCTATCTCAACAGATTCCTCAAAATCTTTCTTTTCTATCGCATTAGGCGCATCTACAATGTTTGACTCGGTCTCCAGCACCTCAAAGATCCTTTCAGCAGCCGCGTTTCCTTTCTTCACGCTGTAGGAGGCTTTGCTTATCTGTTTGGCAGGGGTGAGGATGTTATAGGCAAGGGCGATGAAGCCGATGAAGGTTTCCCCTTCCAGAGTTCCGTCGACCAATACCATATGTCCACCGAACCATAAGATTATGACGATGACAAAAACCCCCAGGAATTCGCTGGTAGGGGAGGCGAGGTTCTGCCTGTTCAACAGGTTGTCCAGGATGTTTTTGAGGCGGTTGGTGGAGTTACGGAACTTCTGCCTGAATTTATCTTCTGCATTAAAACCTTTGATGATCTTAAGACTAGAAAGGGTTTCCTCGACAATAGAGAGGAAATGGCTGTTTTCTTCCTGCGCCTGGTTGGATTTGCTCTTCAGCTTTTTTCCGATCACCGAGATGATGAATCCTGAAATGGGAAGGAATACAAATACGAACAGGGTAAGTTTCGGGCTTATTACCAGCATCGCGATAATGGTGAAGATGATGGTGAGAGGTTCTCTTACAATGAGTTCGAGAATGGACAGAAAGGAAGTTTGCACTTCATTCACATCGGCAGTGATACGTGAGATGGTGTCGCCTTTTCTTTTTTCTGAGAAGTAGGAGACGGGAAGGGAAACGATTTTGTCATACAGCACGTCGCGCACATCCCTGAGGACGCCGTTGCGAAGGAAGGTCAGGAAGAAGGCTGCCAGGTATCCGAAGAGGTTCTTCAGAAAGAACAGCAGCACCACTATTCCGCAGATGAACATCAGGGCCGAAAGTTCATCC
>CBFGYW010000075.1:0-7038 GCA_965653085.1 uncultured Salinimicrobium sp. | reverse complement strand
CCTTCGAAAAATTCTTGAAGAAATAAAGGAATCCGATGGCCGGAATGGTAAGTAACCCCATAAAGTGCACCCCGAAGGAGAGTCCGATGATAAAGGAGATAAGGATCACCCAGCGGTTGCCTCGCGGAAGGAACATATCCCGTTCCCAGAGCAGGGCGAGGTAAAAGAGGATTGCCATCAGGCAGGTTGCCATCGCGTATACTTCGGCTTCCACGGCGTTGAACCAGAAGCTGTCGGTAAAGGTGAAAGCCAGGGAACCCACGGCTGCAGCGCCCAGGATCGCGATATTCTTGGAGGTGGTATTTGTTTCGGGCAGTCCTGCGATCTTCTGAAGCAGCAGCACGATGGACCAGAACATGAAAAGAATGGTGAAGGCGCTTGCGAAAACCGACATCAGGTTGACCATTAGAGCTACCTGCCCAACTTCAGAGGCGAAGATGGAGAAGAAGGCACCCATCATCTGGTACAGGGGCGCTCCCGGGGGATGTCCTACTTCCAGCTTCGAAGCGGTAGAGATATATTCCCCTGCATCCCAGAAACTTGCGGTGGGTTCCACGGTGAGGGAGAAGGTTGTAAGGGCAATTATGAAAACCAGCCATCCCAGAATTTTGTTCCATCTGGCGAAGTTGAAATCTGTCATAGGTTTCGATATTGAGAACTGTGGCGAATTTAGGAATAAAATTTTGAAGTGATGGACAGTTGCAGGGATTGAAGTAAAAAGCTGGCCTGCAGCGCAAAAATATTTTGGTGCAAAAAAATTTGAATAAATATTTGTACAAGCCAAAGTTTGTTCTAAATTTGCATCCGCATTACAGCAATGGCCCATGGTGTAACTGGCAACACGTCTGGTTTTGGTCCAGAAGAGTCTAGGTTCGAGCCCTAGTGGGCCAACAAGTTAATGTGAAAACCGAATTGTGAAAACAGTTCGGTTTTTTTGTGCGGTAATTTTTGAGGGTTGGGGGAGGGGGTCATGTTTTTTTGGAAGCCACGAATACACGAATATAAGCTAATATGTTACAGTATTCGGATGGGTTGGGCTCCAGAGGAGCCTCACCTTTGTTGAAAGGCGACCGAATTGTGAAAACAGTTCGGGTTTTTTGTGCGGTATTTCTTGAGGATTGGGGAAGGGGTCATGTTTTTTGGGGAGCCACGAATACACGAATATAGACGGATATTTTGTAGCATTGGAATGGATCTGGCTCCAGAGGAGCCTCACCTTTGTAGAAAGGCGACATCCTACATTAAAAAGCTCCGGAGGGAGCGGCACCTTAATTTATTGGGTGGTAAAATGTGCGACCCCTCTGGGGTCGAAAAATAGACGGAACGTTTTCTACAAAGGTGTGACCATCGCTGTGGTCGGGTCCTCTTAGTCCAGAAGAGTCTAGGTTCGAGCCCTAGTGGGCCAACAAGTTAATTTGAAAACCGAATTGTGAAAACAGTTCGGTTTTTTTGTGCGGTGATTTTTGAGGTTTTGGGAGTGGTTCATGTTTTTTGGGGAGCCACGAATACACGAATATAGACGGATATTTTGTAGCATTGGAATGGATCTTGCTCCAGAGGAGCCTCACCTTTGTAGAAAGGCGACCGAATTGTGAAAACAGTTCGATTTTGTGTAGGAATTTTTAAGGATTGGGGAGGGGGTCATGTTTTTTTGGGAGCCACGAATACACGAATATGTTGCAGCATTGGAATGGATCTGGCTCCAGAGGAGCCTCACCATTGTAGAAAGGCGACATCCTAGATCAAAAAAGCTCAGGAGGGAGCGGCACCTTAGTTACCTTTCCCACAATAAAAAATCCGGCGTGGGCCGGATTTTCTATTCATGGATTGGTTAGTATGCTGGGTAGATTACGCTACTTTAAGTAAGCTGTAATAAGACAATACATTCTGGTAATAAAGCAGGCTCCTCTTGTCTGACCTTACGCAGGACCTCAGGAAACGCTCCAGGTCCTGGCATTCAAAGGAGACGCTGGTATATTGGTTTGCAGTGATTGGGATCTCTAAATGTACCATCTGTTTCTGGTAATCTATTTCCACATTTCTGGCCTCGAAATACAGCTTGATCAGCCCTTTGTGCAGGGAGGTGAAAGGAGAGCCTTTCTCCTGTGACCCAGTGCAGCTGTGGGAGATAAGATTTTTCACTTCTTCAAGGATAACGGAGGGTTGAGTTGTATTCATAAGCTTCAGATTTGGTTCGTATTCAATGGCTAATGTATGACATCAATTGTTAATTAAATTTTAATAAATTGTTGATTGGCACAGAATTAACACCCGGAGCCTGGCTTTGTGATAAATTTTAATAAATAGGGGTTTTCCCCTATTAAAATATTTAAGAAGGAATTTTTCAAAAAGCCAAAGATTTTAAGAAGTACAGTGCCTGATCAATTTCTATGTTTTTCCTCCTTCGGAACACATAGCGAAGCTACCAGGGCCGGAGCTCACCCCTTTCTCACCCCCTCCTCACCCCTTGCTAACCCCTTTCTTACCCCTTTGTCAAGGGGTGAGGAAGGGGTGAGATCGGCCTAAGGAAGGGGCTAAATAGGGAGCTGGCACCACGAGGAGTTTCCGGAAACCACAGGAGTCCAGATATTTGCGGAAAAAATCTTTCAGAAACAAGATTGGTCTAACCTGATCAAAGTCATTTTCCGGCAGGGATCCCTCCCATACTTTTGTCCTATAAATTGAAGATGATGAAGAATCTGATCCAGAAATACAACGTTGCAGGTCCGCGCTATACCAGTTACCCCACTGTGCCTTACTGGGATTCCGAAGGCTTTTCCTTTGGGGAATACAAACAGCGGCTGAAAAATTCCTTCCGGGAGAGTAATGACAAGGAGGGGATAAGCCTGTACATCCACCTTCCGTTCTGCGAGAGCCTGTGCACCTTCTGTGGCTGCAACAAACGCATCACCAGGAGGCACGAGGTGGAGTCGCCCTATATTGCGGCGGTGCTGCACGAGTGGGAGCTGTACGTGAGACTTCTGGAGAAGAGGCCCGTCATCAGGGAGGTCCACCTGGGGGGAGGCACACCCACCTTCTTCAAACCCGAGAACCTGCTGCTGCTTATCAACGGACTCTTCGAATTTGCCGACAGGGCAGAAGAATGGGATTTCAGCTTTGAAGGCCATCCCAACAACACCACCGAGGAGCATTTACAGGCCCTGTACGATGTTGGCTTCCGAAGGGTGAGCTATGGGGTGCAGGATTACAACCTGGTGGTGCAGCAGGCCATCCACAGGTTTCAGCCCTTTGCCAACGTGAAGAAGGTTACCGATAGCGCCCGTAGAATCGGCTATACTTCCGTGAGCCACGATCTTATCTTCGGACTTCCATTTCAGACCGTAGAACACGTGAAAGCCACCATCGAAAAGACCAAGGAGCTGATGCCCGACAGAATCGCGTTCTACAGCTATGCCCACGTGCCCTGGATTAAAGGGAATGGCCAACGGGGATTCAAGGAAGAAGACCTGCCTACGCCCGATGTGAAGCGGCTGATGTATGAGAACGGGAAGCTGGATTTCGAGAAGGCAGGGTATACCGAAATTGGAATGGACCATTTCGCCCTGGAATCGGACACTATGTATAAAGCTATGGGCAACGGGAAACTGCACCGCAACTTTATGGGCTATACCTCATCCAAGACTCAGGTGATGATTGGCCTGGGGGTATCAGCCATCAGCGACTGCTGGACCGGATTTGCACAGAACGTGAAGACCATTGAGGAATACTACGAGCTGCTGGAGAAGGACGAGATCCCGGTTTACAGAGGCCATATTTTAACCGAAGAGGATAAGATCATAAGAAATCATATCCTGAACCTGATGTGCAATCTGGAGACCAGCTGGACAAAGGATTCTGAATATTTCAAGGAGGTGCCCGATGTGCTGGTGAGCCTGAAGGAAATGGAAGCCGATGGCCTGATAGAAATAGGTTCCAATTCTGTGAAGATCAAAGAATCCGGCCGCCCATACGTGCGCAACGTGTGTATGGCCTTCGATGTACTATTGCAAAGGCACCAGCCCGAAACCCAGCTGTTTTCAATGACGATTTAAGCGCGACAGGATTTGTATTTTTTTCTATGCTGTAGAGACGGGTTGCCACCCGTCTCACGCCCGGGTACGCCCATCCTTACTCTTCCACCCCCCGAATCTTCGTTAATTGAAAGGCATAGGAACAAATATCCACATCATCAGGAATCTCAAATAAATATCCACTGAAAACAACCTCCAGCCCATCCACCTTATAATCTTCCGGGAGGTTGCAGGGAAAAAGATCTTCGGCCTCAAGCAGGCCTGGAACCCCTACAATTGTATAAACTGGGCAATATTCATCTGGAGCTTTAACTATACCCCTTTTCTCTTTCCACTCTTCCGCGACTGTTCCGCCATAACCATAGCCAACCTTACATTCCCCGAGATCTACCTGCAATTCATCAATTTCCAGAATAAAGTATTCCTCCCCAATCATCCTTACCGGAATTTCTTTCTTCTTTTCCTCTTCTATGTCATAATAAGTACCACTGAATTCAATCTTTAGACCGTCGCGTCTGAATTCCTCCGGAAGCTCACAAACCAGCCCAATATCAACGGAGTCATAAGTTCCGGGAATACCACGTGTGATTACATAATCTTCAAACCAGTCATCATAAAGGACGATCCCCCTTACGTTGGTTACGGTTTTGGCTTCCTCCACAGGGTCGCAGATGGGGATTTCTTCTGAAACCGAGAGATCAGCTTCAGGTTCCAACTCCCGTTCCTGGCAGGCGAACAGGAGAACACAAATCAGCAGAAGAGGGATTCTGGTAAAATTTTTCATAGAATTCAAGGTTTAGGGTCCTGAATCTACGGAATATGATTAAGAGGTTCCGTTAATATTTACCTAAAACAGAAGGGTTTAGGTTCCCGCAGGAGTGGGAGGACAGATCGCAGTCAGATGTTTTCTAAAAACTGGAATTTTAAATAGCCATTTCCACCATTTCTGCCCTAGCTCCCAACCTGATAGGCAGAACGCTGATTCCAATTCCTTTTGAAACGTACATTTTCGGGTCGGAATCCTTATACCAGCCTTTTAAATACCTGCCGCTTCCCTGGGGTTTAAAGGGAACGATTCCCAGGAAGGTGATCTGTCCCCCGTGAGTATGACCCGAAAGCACCAGGTCTATCTTTAGATTTCCTTTTTGCCTTGCGATCTCCTCCCGGTACTCGGGGCAATGAGACAGGACAATAGTGGTTTCGGCAGGTTTCAGGTTCTCTGCCGCTTTTCGAAAATCGGCATTGCCACCTACCAGGTCATCGACTCCTATTATGGATATTGCCCGATCCCGGATTGTAACGGTCCTGTTCTCATTAATCAGTAATTCACAATTGTTTCTGGAGTACACCTTTTTAAGTTCCTGCAGATCTACATTCCCCCAGTACTCCCAGTTTCCGGGGATTGCAAACTTCTTAATAGAATTGTCAATTAATCCCAGAAACTCATTTAAGGATTCTATCTTTTCTGTTTTATCTACAGAATCTCCCGTGATGAAAATGAGATCTGGATTTATGGAGTTTATTTTCCGGGCTATGGATTTATGAAAAGATCTTAGCTGATCAAAATGTAAATCGGAAATCTGCACGATCCTGATCTTATTCTCATCAGATTCTGAGAGGTCAAAATAATTCCAGTCTATAATATATTTTTCAAACCAGAGGGAGTCCAGAAGTATTAACCCAACAGATGCTACCATTGCCCTCTTGATGAATTTTCTCCTGGACTGTTTTTTCATTTCCGGTGGTTTAACAGTGGATGAACGAAATCCTGCTGTTTCTAAAGATTTTTCAGTCCGAAAATTATTGAATCTATTTCCTGAACATGACTCTCAATCTCTGGCTGGTACTTATCGGTTCTTTCAGTAATGGATCTATGGATAAGTTCATAGGTTTTAATCCTCAGATTACAGTATTTTATGAGCTGGGAATTCCTTTGCTGAATTTCGGTAGGTAATTCAAGTTGCCCCACTCCTTCCAATAATTGCAGACTTAACTGCCAGTTTGGAATTCCGGTTTCTTCAATTTCAGAAAGGAATACCTGATCGGGCGATGATTCGGGCAAGCTGAAGATGCTGAGGGCTTTTTCTTCCAAGAGGACAAATCTGTTCATCTCACTTTCATACTTGCTGAAATCCCCGGGGCTGGTAGTCGATATGATGATATAGGTCGAGCTTATTATGAGAAAGGTTAAAACGCCGATGGTCCCATATTTCAGCTTTTCAATTTTGGGCTTTATCAGGCTGGGGTAGAGTGCCAATCCAACTATTATCCCACTTACAAGACCTCCAATATGGGCAGCGTTGTCTATACCTCCTTTTAATCCGTTCAGGAGGTTATATCCTACAAAAATGGCTATACTGGTAAACAGGGCTTTTCTGGCCGACTTTTCAATCAGGTTCGTTGACAGCATCCCCAGGAACACTCCGTACATTCCGAATATTGCTCCTGAAGCACCTGCACTTATGGTAAGTTCATTCCAGTATAAGCTGGCTGCACTTCCAGCTATTCCGGTGATGAGATAAGCACTTAGAAATCTGAATTTGCCCAGGTAAGGCTCAAGTAGCAGCCCGATATATATCAGCGCGTACATATTCATCAGTAAGTGCAAAACTCCAATGTGCAGGAAGCAGCTGGTAATTAGCCTCCACCATTCTCCGTCGAGGGTTTCGGGCCTGAAATTTGCCCCCCACAGCAGCAGGCTCTCATTGTCAGGAAGCATAATACTGACTCCTGAAACTGCCATTATTATAAATACCACAAGGTTTAAATTTAGAAGGATAGGGGTGATAAAATAGCCTTCCGTAGGCTTGAAAATTGAAAAGAACCCAGATATCTTTTCTTTCTGGCTTAGGGGTGGCCTATTTAAAATATCTTCTTCCTCAGAAACAAAATCCCGTTCGATTTCCACATATCTGGTTTCAGCCTCATCAAGGTTGAATTTCCTTTTTACCGAGTTATACTGACTAATGAAAGCTTCATTGTTCTGTTTGTTCTTTTCCCAGTCGAA
>CBFGYW010000074.1:0-7041 GCA_965653085.1 uncultured Salinimicrobium sp. | reverse complement strand
AAGCCTGTTGGGAGCAATATCTTCAGCCAGCATACTCTTGGATACATCCACCGCGAAAACGATGTCTACGCCCTCTCTTTTGAGGGTTTCGGTCTTGGTTCCGAATTTCGGGTTGACCAGCGCTATTACTATGGCAGCAATGGCGAGGCTGAGGACCCCTACCTTCAGGGCCGATTTGAAGAAGGAGGTGTTGGGGCTGAGCCTTTTCAGCAGTTCCTTATCGGCAAATTTCCTGCGGGTGCGTTTCTTCCAGAAGACCAGCAGCCAGAAAAAGAGCCACACCACCGGAATGATGAGCAGCAACCACAAATATTTATTTTCTTCTAATAGGTACATCCTTTTTCTTCAGTTTAGGGACAGGCTATACGAAACTCCTGAACAAGCTGAACCTCAGCAAGATCTCCAGCAACAGGAGAAGGCCTGCCAACAGTATTAACGGCCTGAACTTCTCTTCGTAACTGTAATATTTGAATTCTTCTATATCTGTTTTTTCCAGGGCATCGATTTCTGCATAGATCTCCTCCAGTTTCTGGTTGTCGGTGGCCCTGAAGTACCTTCCTCCCGTAATGTCGGCGATCTGGTTTAGCAGCGCTTCATCAATTTCTACAGGTACATTCTGATACTGGAACTGCCCGTTGGGCAGGATATGTACGGGAGAAAGTGCCATTCCGTTGCTGCCCACCCCAATGGTGTATACTTTAATTCCGAATTCCACTGCCAGCTCACTGGCTATCTTGGGATCGATAAAACCTGCGTTATTAACCCCGTCTGTTAGCAGGATGATGACCTTGCTTTCAGCTTTGCTGTCTTTCAGCCTGTTTACTGCAGTTGCCAGCCCCATTCCAATGGCAGTTCCGCCTTCCAGGATGTTGTTATACTGTATATCTTCCAGGGCATCCAACACCAGGGCCTTATCGCTGGTAACGGGAGTTTTGGTGAAGCTTTCACCCGCATAGACCACCAGGCCTATCCTGTCGGTGATCCTGTCTTTTATGAATTCCGCAGCCACCTCCTTGGTTGCATCGAGCCTATTGGGCTCCAGATCCTTGGCCAGCATACTGGCCGAAACGTCTATTGCCATCACGATATCGATTCCGCGGGTGGTATTGGTTTTAGTTGAAATATCCACCAGCCTTGGCCGGGCCAGGGCGGTTATTATCAACGCGAGAACTGCGAGCCTTAGGATGAATAACAGGGGTCTAAGTTTGACTAGGAATCCCGACTTGACCTGAAACCCTTTGATGTGGGAGATCTTCAGTTCTGCGGTCTGGTGCTTTCTCTTCCAGATAAACCAGGCGATTGCTACTGGCAATAATAGGAACAGCCAGAAGAACTGCGGATCTTCAAATTCGAAATTACTGAACATCTTTTCCTGTATTTATTAATTCAACTGAACCCAGGATCCTGTCGGTGATCTCCTCGGCATATTTGTCATCTTCATTATGGATGATTGTAATCTGTTGGAATCCGTTGCTTTCCCCGAAGTTGAGGATGGCATATTCCTTCTGGCGCAGCTTTCCGGTTTCTGGATTTTCCACCTCCATAGTACCAAAGATCTTCAGGCCTTCTCCTCCCTTGAGGGTTCGGAATTCCTCCTGCTTCAGAATAATATTGCGGGCGCCCTGCTTTTCAAGGTATCCATAAACTCCTTCAACTGCTTTATCAAGCTCGAATTCACTGCCTTGCCCCAGTTTTATGGTGGTAAGGGCTATGAGGTAATTGTCATACAGGCCACCGTACATAAAGGTCTGGCTACCCACCATCATCTCCTCCACCTCATCGGCCATCTCAATTTCCCCACGCTTCAGGACCTCGGGAGTAAGTATGGTAACCGGGGGATTTCCGTATTCACTCTGAATCCAGTCCCCCTGCAGTAATTCCTTGCTTTCGTTCCCGAAATAAGTGTCCTTAACAAAGCCAAAACCTTTGGTCGCTGCCAGATACCCCGTCAAGGCAATAAGGAGTACCAGCACTGTAGAAATGGCTATAATCAGATTCCTTTTCTTTCTTTTCCTCTCAAGCTTTTCGCGATACAGCTGGTCCTGCAGCAGTTCCTCTTCGGTAGGCTGCGGAATTCCCTGTTTGGTGTCATTGATCACAAATTCAGCCCGTGAACGGTCTTCCCTGGCGGTGATCATATCAGGTTTTGAATTTGCAAATTTCGCAAGGTCAGCCCGCTGAAGGATCAGTTTTAAATTGTCTATGGTCTTCTGGTCAATATTCAGCTTCCCAGTATTCTTTTCTGCCTCCAGATATGCCACCAGCTCCCCGGTGGTGCTTTCCATGGCATGGTCAAAGACTTCCTCATCCAGGTATCTTCTCACTGCGGCAGAGAGCTGCGAGTAATATTCCTTTATCTCCCGGTTCTCCAGAAGATGGGACTCATCCAGCTTCCTCAGTTCAAGGATCGCCTGCTCATAAGGGGGCAGTCTCTTTGCAGCCTCCTCCTTCTTCTTTTTCCTTCTGAAAAACAGGAAGATCAGCACCCCAAGGATGACAATAGCGAGGAGCCACCAGGCCCAGCCTGGGATTTCAAACCTTGAAGGCACCTCCACGGCAGGTTTGATCGGAAATAATTTCTGTTTGGTCGTATCCACCACTACATCGTTCACCTCCACGAGCAGGGAATCTGTAAGGAATTCGCGGTTGTTGATGATGATCTTCTGCTGCGGAATGGTATACCTCCCGGAATCCCATTGGGTGAGGGCATATTTCTTCAGCAGCTCATATTTTCCTTCGACTTTGGAGGTGTCGACAGGAAAGGATTCCACCATCTCCAGGGGTTCAAAGGTCTGCCCTTCAGGAAAAACCACCATATCTTCCGCTTCGGCCTCAACTGTGATCCCGTAGGTGATCTGTTCCCCGATTTTTATCGAGCTGGTATCAACAGAAGTCCTGACTTCCTGGGCTTCTGCAGAGAAAGAAAGCAGTAGGATCAAAATTCCCATTAGGAACTTTCCAATCCCAAGTTCCCAATTCCGCATGCCGAATTCTAAATTCTGAATTCCTAAGTGCACACTCATAACTCTTAACTCTGAACTCTTAACTCTTAACTTATATGTAGGATTCACCTGTCTCATTTAATTAACCCCTGCGTTTAAAATAGCCCAACAGCTTCATCACATAACTCTCGTCCACCCTGGAGCTGAGATTTCCCGCACCGGCTTTTCTGAAGCTCTCGTGGAAATAATCCACCCGCTCCTTGTAGTATTTGCTGTAATTGATCCTAACTGCCCTGGAAGTGGTGTCAACCAGAACAGATTTTCCCGTCTCCTCGTCTTCCATCAGGACCATCCCGAGGTTGGGGATCTCCTCCTCCTTTTCGTCATAGACCCTGATCCCCGATATATCGTGCCTCCCGCTGGCTACCTTCAGGGTACGCTCGTAATCGTCAGCGATGAAATCTGAAAGCACAAAGACGATGGCCTTCTTTTTCATCACACTGGACAGGAACCTGAGGGCGTTGGAGATATTTGTCTTCTTGCTCTTAGGCTGGAATTCCAGAAGTTCCCTGATGATCCGCAGCACGTGGGAACGCCCCTTTTTAGGGGGAATATAAAGTTCTATCTCATCGGAAAAGAGGATGAGCCCTATTTTATCATTGTTCTGGGTAGCCGAAAAAGCCAGGGTTGCGGCGATCTCGGTGATGATATCTTTTTTAAAATATTCGCGGGTCCCGAAGAGTCCCGAACCCGAAACATCCACTACCAGCATCATTGTGAGCTCGCGTTCCTCTTCGAAAACCTTTACAAAAGGTTCGCTATAGCGGGCGGTGACATTCCAGTCGATATTCCGCACATCATCTCCAAACTGGTACTGGCGCACCTCGCTGAAGGTCATCCCCCTTCCCTTGAAAGTAGAGTGGTATTCCCCACCAAAGATATGATCACTCAATCTGCGGGTCTTGATCTCTATTTTCCGTACTTTTTTAAGTAGCTCCTTGGTATCCATGTGTGAAGTTAAGAGTTAAGAGTTATGAGTTAAGAGTTGTGAATTCTGGGTTAAGTGCCGGTTTTAGTGGAAGCTGGAATAGGCCTAAAAAAGAACCTTCAGAAAATAAGATTCAGGATAAAAATCCCCTTTCACTCTTAGCTCTTAACTCATAACTCTTAACTAAATTAAGGTACCTCTATCTCGTTAACGATCTTATTGATGATATCTTCTGAAGTGATATTCTCAGCTTCGGCCTCATAGGTAATTCCTATCCTGTGACGCAGGACATCTTCAACAACCGCCCTCACATCTTCAGGAATCACATATCCTCTGCGCTTTATAAATGCATAGCATTTTGCTGCAGTTGCCATGTTAATACTTCCCCGTGGGGAAGCCCCGAAATTGATAAGTGGCTTCAGCTCTGCCAGGTTGTATTTTTCAGGGAAACGGGTGGCGAAGACAATATCCAGGATGTATTTCTCTATTTTTTCATCCATATAAACCTCACGGACTGCAGACTGGGCACGAGCTATCTGTTCCAGGCTCACTACAGGATTCACCTGTTCAAAAGCCCCTTTCAGGTTGGAACGGATGATTAGCTGCTCTTCAGACATCTCAGGATATTTTATCACCGTCTTCAGCATAAACCGGTCTACCTGGGCTTCAGGCAGAGGATAGGTCCCTTCCTGTTCCACCGGGTTCTGCGTTGCCATAACAAGAAATGGCCTATCCAGAGTAAAGGTTTCATCTCCAATGGTCACCTGCTTCTCCTGCATCGCCTCGAGTAAGGCAGACTGCACCTTTGCGGGGGCCCTGTTGATCTCATCAGCCAGCACGAAATTTGCGAAGATGGGCCCTTTTTTAATACTGAAATCATTGAGTTTCATGTTATAGATAAGGGTTCCCACTACATCTGCAGGCAGGAGGTCGGGCGTGAACTGGATTCGGCTGAAGGAACCGTGAACAGCTTTTGCAAGGGTGTTGATGGCGAGGGTCTTGGCCAGTCCCGGAACCCCTTCCAGGAGAATGTGGCCCTGCCCCAGGAGTCCGATCAACAGGCGTTCCACCATATGTTTCTGCCCTACGATCACCTTCTTCATTTCACTGGTGAGGATATCGACAAAAGCGCTCTCTCTTTCTATTTTTTCATTGATACTTGCAATATCTACTGAACTGCTGTTTTCCTGCATTTATGTAAAATTTTGATGATGAAACTTTCAGAATTCTGTCACAGGCCGAAATGTACAAATATTCAGCCAAAAAAAGTTAAAAACAGGTTAAAACAAAAAGAGCAACGGGAATTCCCGCTGCTCTTTTTTATTGGCTCACGTATTGCTACGTTTTTCACCATTAATAGATCTTCTATTCTAGGAAAATGATTTCTAGATCTGTCTCAGAACCAGCTGCCACAGCAACATTGTTAATGACGGAAGCAGTAAGTCCCAGTGCCACATCTGGAGTTACGGTAACCATATAGGTTCCTGCCGGGAGGCCACTTAATTTGAATTTCCCTTCAGCATCTGTATAGGCTGAAACAGTCACCGATCCACTGGTCGCAACCACTAAGGCTTGGTGGGTCGTAGGGTGTACCGATCCAACAATGGATCCAGCCTCCTGCGTAGAAACGCGGATTACGGGTTTAAGGGAATAATTTCCAGAATTACCTTCTTTTACTACTGACTTGTCTACATCAAAATCCAGAAGGAAGGTATATTCAGTATCTGCTTCCAGGGTTTCATTAACCTGCAATTTAAGTCCGGACTGCTGTGCGCTCGGAGTCTGAAGGGTATATTCAGTTCCGTCCACAACTACCGAATTCTCTCCCCCGAGGACAAGACGTATCTGGTTAAGTTTTCCTGCTGGCAGTTCGGTTTCAGCCAAAAGATGGGTCACACCCCCGGTAAGGTCCAGAAGATTGATGACTCCGCCGTTGACATTGCCAACACTCATCCAGCCTTCCTCGTCTGCCCCTTCGGCTTCAATGGAGGTTTCGGTTTGCACCATCACATCCACTACCTCAACATTTACTTCTTCATAATCTCCGGGAGCATCGGTCAATTCAAATCTCACCTGTGCGTTTTCCCCGTTTCCCTGGTCAATGGAATCGTCGTCGTCGCTACAACTTACTAATCCTGCCGAGAATAAAACTGCCATTAAAATCAATTTGTACTTTTTCATAAATAGGTTATTTTGGGTTTAGGATGAATAACGCCCTGATCGCTGTAATAATCTGCGACGAGGAGAATATTAACTCTCTTTAACGAGCCTTAACTCTGCTTTAACAGATGCCTCATCCAGGGGTAGCAGGATAGTTTCTTAAATTAGAAGAATGAGAAACAAACAGACCTACTCCCGTTTTATTCAGAATGTACTGCCCTGGAACGATTTCACCAAAGGCCGGATGATCCAGTTCCTTCACCATAGCGTAGAACACGATATAACAACTTTTGACAATTCAGATTACAGGGGCAGAAATTACATCGGAAAGCTTTTTGGGGTCGCCCTCAGTGAAAGTGGACTGAGCCGCGATGAGATTCAGCTGATTTCAAAATATGGGGCTCCCGAAAGTGATCCCGATAAACTTATAGAAGCAGTAGACAAAAACCTTCTCGACCTTGAAACCGATTACCTGGATTTGCTGTTGCTGGATTACCCTCACCTCACCCCCGGTACTGGCGACGCTGTGGAAAGGCTCATGTCTCAGGGGAAGGTGATGGAGGTAGGAGGCCTGAACCTGGAAGAGTCGCAGGTGCGGGATTTCAGGTTGCCATTGACAGTGAACCAGCTGCCCTCCCCATTCAGCACCCCTCAGGCCCTCGCCCAGATCCCAACCTTTAAGGATGCTGTGGAAGAGATCATCCATTTCGTGTGGTGCAGCAGTCAGAACAATCCTTCTGAAGGAGAGGTTGGTGTTTTCAGGGATTTATGTGCGAAATACCAGATTTCCGAAGACCAGTTATATTTAAGATGGATCCTTCAGCACCCTGCCCATCTGCATCCGGTATTATGTACTACTTCCAAAGAGGAGATGGACCTGGCGGTGGCTTCTAAGGAAAAACAGCTGGACCCTGTGGACTGGCAGAAGATTCAGCTTATACTTTCCTAATT
>CBFGYW010000073.1:0-7081 GCA_965653085.1 uncultured Salinimicrobium sp. | reverse complement strand
TTCTTCTCCCACACCATCAAACAGCAACCCTATAATCGCAACCTGCTCAGGGCAAACTTTATCATATTTTGGTATAGCTTTTGTAATTAACTGGTAGAGTTCCAAAGATAATAATTTTAGGTATCTTTGCAGCTCGGGAGGTGACCTGATTTTCAGAGGAAATCCTTCAGAAGTTCTTTATTTATGGGGTCGACTTGGTTTTGACAGCGAGTCTAATTGAATTGTAAGCACGTCGAGCGCTGGGATACAGCTCGTAAATCTCATATTTCACACTTTTTAAACGGCGAGAATAACTACGCCTTGGCTGCATAATCCGAATCACAGTAGGATTTGCTTAGTCCCTACAAGGTAGGGAGCCGAGATGTCTCGTGGAAGCCTTGATTTACGGCGTCCACACCTGAGGCACCGAAAAAGTAAATATAGGAATGGCAGGGCCTTGATGCTGTTCCGAAGCTCAACTGAGGCTAAGTGCAGAGCGGGTGGTCTTCGGCCAACTCTGCATCGAAAAGTAAGCGAGGAATAAACGTGTAGAAAGCAGTTTAATTGCTTGTTTGGACGAGGGTTCGAACCCCTCCGACTCCACTTTTTGGCTACCAGCTTTAAGCAAAAACCCCGGAATCCTAGGATTTACGGGGTTTTTCATTTCTAATAATTACGTTTAATATCATTTGATATGGTATAAAAAGGGGCCAATTCGGGTACCATTTCACCACTGCCAAAATGGGACCCTTTTGACCTCATTTCTTGTTGTTTTACAGCACTTTGCAAAGGTTAAACTTTTTTTTATTAGGTGCTTTTTATCTACTTTAACGAGACCGATTCGGGACCTAATTTGGACACCTATGGAAACAACAATTTATTTACGGTTTCACATTAAGAAACAGAAGATCAACAAAAATGGATTAACACCTGTAATAATGCGGGTTACATTAGAAGGAAAACGCTCCGAAATAAATATTGGCAGAAATGTCGAACCTGAAAAATGGAACGTAAACTCTCAGAAAATGATGGGAAGAAGTTTCGAAGCGAACGATCTAAATCATTATATCGAGCTTATGCGGCAGAAAGCAAAAAATGTCCAGAGAAGCTTTGTAGAGAAATCTGAGGTCCTTACTCTTGATAAATTCGTCTGTAGGTTTAAAGGAGAAGAAAAAGATAAATTCAAAAAAACTCTTGAAATTTTCAAGGAGCATAATGAACAAATGGATCGGCTGTCCGGAAAAGATATTTCAAAAAGTACGGCAAAAAGATATTGGACTTGCTATAATCATATTGAACAATTTATAAATCAAGAATATAGAAGAGAAGATTTCCCAATAAAAGATATTGACAATCAGTTTATTACCAGGTTCGAATATTTTTTAAAAACGAGAAGAGAATGCAACCATAACTCCGCATTAAAGTATGTCAACAACTTCAAAAAAATAATACGTATTGCTCTTGCGAATCATTGGATGGACCGGGATCCATTCTATAATTATAAAGTCCAATTTGAATCAGTAGAACGGGAGTTTTTAAATGAGGAAGAAATTAGAGCACTAATTGAAAAAGACCTTCATTTCGATCGTTTGAAATTAGTCAGAGATATGTTTGTTTTCAGTTGCTATACTGGATTAGCCTATTCAGATGTCAAAAAATTAAGTTCAGGAGACATCACCACCGGAATCGATGGAGGTAAATGGATCAGAATAAAAAGAACAAAAACAAAATCCCTCAGCAGTATTCCCTTATTACCGATAGCTGAAGAAATTATAGATCGTTATCAGGATCATCCTGAGGTTAAAAAAGGTGAATGTGTCCTCCCTGTTCTCAGCAATCAAAAGTCTAACGCTTTCCTTAAAGAAATCGCTCTGATGTGTGGCATCAAGAAACCTTTGACCACTCACCTTGCCCGCCACACTTTCGCTACTACTGTTACTTTGACAAACGGGGTGCCAATTGAATCGGTGAGCAAAATGCTTGGTCATAAAGATCTACGGACAACTCAGCATTACGCTAAGATTGTAGATAGAAAAATTAGTGATGATATGAGGGCACTCCGAGAAAAACTAGAGAAAAAAACATTAAAAGGAGATGCGGAAAGTAAATAAGAAGAAACCTATAACGGACAAGGACAGTATTTACGTAGATTTCATCAGGTTTGAATACGACATTGAAAAAGCGGCACAGGCTGTGGAAGAAAGCTTATCGAACTTTCGCAAAAAGTCCTGCTTTTGGGCGATCTCGAGATAGAAGTGCTACCCAATGTTTATGAAGAAAATTTAGAAGAGGCTATTACTCGGAACCAATAATTGAAGGCCTAAAAACGCCAGAATATTTATATATCAAATGGCAGCAGAAAAGAAGAAAATCGCATTTTTTGCATTGGTCTCCTGCTTACCCTGGTGCTGCTTTTCGCTTTCCAGGGTGGCAATATCATTAACAATCCTCTTATTACTGTCCTGATAGCGGTTCCCCTTCTGATCCAGACCTATTTCATCTTCTTCATCACCTGGTTCTCCGGAAAGAAATTGAAACTTAGCCATCCCGTTTGTGCACCCGCAGCGATGATCGGGGCCAGTAATTTCTTTGAACTCTCTGTGGCCGTGGCAATTGGTTTGTTTGGATTAGATAGCCCCGCAGCTCTGGTTTGTGTGGTAGGGGTACTGGTAGAAGTACCTGTGATGCTTAACCTTGTGAGCTACGCCAATAAGAATAGGTATTAATTATAAGTGGGTACCCCACTAAGGATGTCTTTCCATTGGCTTGACCGGAATCTTATAGCATCTTAAGATCTTAATTCTCTTTCTTCATTCTCTCTAAAATCTTTTTCATTTGTGCTATCTCTTCCTTCTGTGCTCTTATAATCTGTTCCGCGAGTTCCTTAACTTCAGGATCACTCAGATCTGCATTTTCACTTACCAGGATTGCAGAAGAGTGATGTGGGATCATCGACCTCATGAATTCCTCATCCTGCACAAAAGTTTGGGATCTTTCCATTACTAGTGCCCCCACAAATAGAAGACTGCTGCCAATAACTATGGCTGTATTCAGTTTTCTGTTCTTATACATTCCCGCCATGAATGCCAGCATAATCAAACTCATAGGAGCCACCATTAATGCCGCCATATAAGCCCGGTTTATATTAGAGTAAAAATGGTTGAAACTGGAGATGTTTAAATACATTACAAAATACATAACCAGGAAGGAAAGCCCTAACATGAGAAAGAATTTTTTATAACCATTAGATTCCATAGTATTCATTTTTTATTTAATTTAATCTTTAGGATCCGATAATAGTCTTGACTGGAAAAGCCCGGCAGTCCGGGCTTTATAAATCCTATTTTTAATTCTTCTTAGGCCGCATATTTTGAACAAGCCTCTGCACATCTTTTACAGGCTTCTGCACATTTCTGACAATGCTCAGGCTGATGCTGGGCACATTCGGTACCACACTTTTCACAGATCTCCTGGCAATATTTTACAAGGCCGGCAATATCCTCCGAATTCACAGCCAGAGCCTGAGCTGTGGCGGTACAGGTAGCTGCACAGATCCTGTCCAGCCGGATACATCTTACCATCATTTTAATATCCTGTTCATCTAAGCAGGCGTCGGCACAATGATTACAATGTGCTGCACACTCATTCAAGGTTTTAATTAATTCCTGATTTTTCATAATTAACTGATTTTTATTGATTTACATCAAATTTAAAGATTTAAACCCGTAAACCCTTTTGATTTCGTGGTAAGATTCTTTGCTTTTATGGAAAATAGTCTCATTTATGAAAACTTTGGCAGCTGTTTTAAGAGCATCATAATGAGTAATTGACGAATATAATTGGAGCTTATACATTCGTTTGTTTGAACCTGTAGTGGGAGTTTAAATGGAATTCAAACCATTTCTCATTTTGGTCTGAAGCGCCTTATACTGGGAGGGATTTTTACCTGTAGCTTTTTTAAACTGGGTCGAAAGATAACCAGCACTGCTGTAGCCCACTTCCAGTGCGATCTGAGAAATATTCAGTTCGTCATATTCCAGCAGCTCTTTAATGCGTTCTATTTTTACTTTATGCTGATATTGCTGAATACTAATCCCCTCCACATTTGTAAATATGTGAGTTAAGTGACTGTAGTCGTAATTAAGACGTTCCGTTAAGATCCTAGATAATTTTTGAGTTCCAAATATTTCCGTTTTATGGATCGAGGCAATGATTATAGATTTTATCTGATTAACCAGACGTTCATTTCTCTCAATAAGTATTTCAAAACCTACTCTGCTAAACTCTTCCTGAATTCTCAATAATTCCTGCTCGGTGATCTTTCGTTCCAGCTCGGCTTCTCCTAGAGAGACTCTTTTATAAGGAATCTCCAATTTGGTCAGAATTTCCCGCACGCTCATTATGCAGCGCTGGCAAACCACATTTTTAATATTAAGAATACTGTTTTCCAAAATTTGGCTTTTATTGGTTGTTTTTGTCCAACTTCACTTTTATACTATCATTTCTTATATTCGATAATAGTTTTAAGGCTCCGGTCTCATAGAGGGAATCGAGCTCGGCTAAAGGGATGGATAGATCTTCGATCTTATAATTTTTATAATCCACGAATCTAATCCCCTCTATAGTTCTCGGGTTTACGGCTTTCCTGAAGCGAATACCCCCATCGTTGGTGTAGAACCTATAGGCAAAATAATCCACCGTATAATTTTTCCTGTGTATCCAATACAAAAATTCATCGTGATGATCGGTGCCACCGCCCTCCTCCCCGAAGGTAATTTTAACCTCAAAATAGGGCTCCCCGAAAATTTCATCTTCTCCCACCAGTTTCTTTTTGGCTGCCTTGGTATTGAGCACATATGGTACCTGGACAAAATAATGCACCGAATTCACGCCATCACTGATGCGGGTCACCATGGAATCAGGAACTGTAACGGGGCGATCATTTTCCATGCGCTCAAGGCCCTCGTTACTGAGGATGTCATGGGTCCTGTTTCCCATAGAATCTGTTACAACCCGCTCCAGCCTGAATAGCCCTCCATCGCGCTTGCTCGTATATTTCCTGTTTCTGAAGTAGAATTCTATTTCTGCCCTGGAATAATTCTCACCCCCCGAGACTTCTATGCTTTTCTCTATGATCCTTTCAGCTGCGGATCTTTCATCTGGAGCATCACAAGAATAAAAACCGCCAAATGGTAGTATAACTGCCAGAAGAAATATTTTAAAAAAGTTTTTTGTTTTACTATTTGATTCCATCTCCAATTTTTTTCCTGATTTTAATGATAGTAGGGGAAGAAATGAACCAGAGCACAAATCCGCTGAGGACTGTCAATAGACCCAAAAGGGAAAAACTTCTTAGCAACAGAGTATTAAAGTTATCCCGGCTTTCATAATCCATCGTATGTGTCATCCACAAAAAATCAAACCAGCGCCAGTTCCGGTGCCTCAAGCTTCGAAAGGAGCCGTCGGAAGCGGAAACATAGGCTTTAATTTCTTCAGGACTTTCATAAGAAATGACATAGGCTGGCAAAGGCCCACCTCTATATTCGTGATGCTTTCCTGTGTCATTTATTTTTTCCACTTTACTGATCACGAGTCCTTCCATCATATGGTTTTCAGCAACCTTCACCGCCTCTTCCTCAGTAATTCCGTTTTTAGGTTCCCCTGTTTGAGCATTTAACAAAATGCTTCCATTGATCCAATAGAAAGGCTTTCCCGCTACTTCCCGCAGCTGAAGGGATGATATCCCTGAAGCAAGAGACAACGTATCAGGACTTATAAGATTGCGAAATGAAGAAGCTTTATATTCTGGATTTAGAAATTGATCCCCATGGATCTCATCAATGTCAGTCCAGCTGAAATACATCCCGCTTATGGTCCACATCAGGAATTGTATTCCTATAAAAATACCCAGGTAACGATGTGTTTTCCTGATCTTTAAAGCTGTTTTTCTTCTTACCATTCTTTTTTGGATAATTATTTATGGTCGATCCTCATTTTCCTACTGCATTTCCTCAATCCATTTTACAAGGAGTTGCTTTTCTGCAGCCGTCAATTCCGCTTCAGGATGTAAAAGAGTATAAGAGGGAAGTGGCATTTTACCATCTTCTACTTGACTGATTATGGAGCGCATCTTCGCTTTCTGCATTCGATCAGAATAACTGCCAAAGTCGCTGAAATTTAACTCCTCCTTTCCATCCTCTATATGTCCCTCCAGATACCAGCCCACCGGCTGGACTTTTTGATACCAGGGATAATGCGTATTGTTGCTATGGCAATCGTAGCAGGAAACCGTTAGTATTGACTTTACCTCTCTGGGAACATTTTTCACCAGCATAAAATCGGTGGGAGGAACCTCCTCACTCTGGTTGCGGCTGGTGGGGATAAATTGTATCCCCACAAATGCAACCAAAAGAACAACCGCAATAATCTTTAATACTTTCACTACTCAATTTCTTCCTGAACGGTTCCACAGTTCAGCATTTCATTTCCGAAGTAAGGATTCTTTATTTCAGCGCTTTCGCTTAACCAGATGGCACCCTTATTCTCATTATACATTGGACAGTAGGCCTGATAAAGTTTTCTATCGGTCCCCATAATAACCACAAGATCCCTTATATCCACGCTCATCATATCAAAATGCTCTCTTTGATGAACAATGTCACTACCAGAAATATGCTCTGCGTGTTCTTTGGCTACTTCAATAATTTCTTTTAGCTCCTGTTGCTGTCCCTCATATTCCTGAATATTTAACTCGGCCAGTTCTGTGGCAAGGTCTCCTCCCGCTGTCGCAGCTCCTTTCTGGTTGTCCTCTACAAGGGCATCTTTAATTCTCAGATAGGTATCCAGAATTCTTCCGACTCCAGCATTTTCTTCCTGCTTTCCAGAAGCATTTCCTGAGGTCGCGGCCTCGCCTTCCAACATTTCACTGCCTCCGTTCATATCAGAATGATCCATTTCTGAATGATCCATTTCTGAAGGCTCTGCCGCTCCTTTATTGCCGTCTTTACAGGAAAGCAGTAGTAAGGAACTAAAAGCGATTAAAATCGTTGTCTTGTTAATTGATTTAAGTGTTCTCATTTTTTCTTGGTTTTTATTATTAATT
>CBFGYW010000072.1:0-7092 GCA_965653085.1 uncultured Salinimicrobium sp. | reverse complement strand
TGTTGTTCCAGTCAGCCGATTCCAGGGTGCGGGAGAAGACAATTTTCGGAAGCTGGTTCATCAGCCGGGGGATCTCGCCTTCGGCAGATTGAAAATGGGCTGCCATCCCCTCATAGGTGACTCTTCCGAAGACCAGGTAATCGGCAGAATGCAGTTGCTGCAGGCTGAGGGTTTCAAGCTCCTGCCCCCAGATGGCTTCGTGAAAGGACAAGTCCCATTTCTGCTCCCCTTCAAAATATCCATCCAGGGTGATGATGTTCCACATTATAAGTCTTCTCATTTTCTGATGTTTTAGGATCCGACTAAAGATGCTGGCTGTCTGCCTGTTACGAATTTAAGGAATTTGCAGCTTCGGGAGACAGCTTTTTCAGAAGTTACTTTTCAGAAATGGATTCTGCAGGAGGAACAACATCGTCGGGGGCATTCTCATAGGCCTCGAGACAGCGGCCCAGGGTGTTGCCCTCCTTATGGATACAGTCGCAGAAGCTGCTGCCTGCCTGGGTGCGGTTGGTGCCTTCAAACTGTGACAGGCAGTCGCCAATGGTGTTGCGGGGCATAAGCTCGTAGAGGTTGATGTTGACCACCACCACTGCAACGAAGGTGAGGAAGACTGCGGTGGCGAAGACGATGGGGAATTTGTTGTTCATCTTCTGTTTTGGCAGGGCCTGCGGAAGAGATCGGCGGGGCAGGGGGAGGATGTATTTCACCCGGTCGTAGTTCCACCAGAGCAGGTAGAGGTTCGCCAGGACCATAAGGGGTGCGGTGAAGAGGGAGCCTTCGAAGCGGACGGAATAGGAGAGGATGGTGATGTTGAGGATGATGGGCAGGTAGATCATCACGCCCAGTATGACAGTGCGGGGAAACAGCAGCAGGATGCCGGCCAGCACCTGGAATACGCCCAGGGAGGTGTAGTAGTATCCGGTATCGTAGGTGGCCTGAAGGAAGTGGCCCATAGGCTGATTGCAGGACAGGTCGGTGAAGCGTTCGCCGGTTATCTTCACGTAACCGGCCATAATGAATCCGAAAGCCAGCAGGAGTCGGGTGCCCAGGGTGAACAGCCATAGCCAGCGGTTCTGGCGGAAGTAGAGGTGCAGGGCATCGAGGCGGGTGGAGAGGCTCATAGTTTAGTGTATAAATGATTGAGCTGCTGGGGGCAGGATTTTTTCTGTTTGGATTTTAAGACGTTTAAAAGTACTTTGTGTTACAAAGTAAATTCATTTATTTTTTATACAGGATATTTTCCGTGGATTTTTTTGGAAGTAAGGGGTACTTAAACCTGTGGCCTGAACCTGTTGCGGTAGTCAATGGGGGTTAGCCCTGTAAGCTTTTTAAAGACGTCCCTGAAGGCTTTTGTATCGGTGTAGCCTACATCATACATAATTTCTGTAGTAACTTTGAATATGTCTGTTAACCAAAACATTGAAACTATGACAAAAGCAGGAAGAATTACCGTGGAAGCCCTGGTGAATGCACCGGTGGCTGAAGTCTGGAGAACCTGGAACCATCCGGAAGACATTATGAACTGGAACACTGCCGATCCTAGATGGCACTGCCCCAGCAGCGAGAACGACCTGCGGGAAGGGGGCAGCTTCCGCAACAGGATGGAAGCCAGGGATGGCAGCTTCGGCTTTGACTTCGAAGACAGCTATGACAAGGTTGAGCTTCATAAGGAGATCTCCTACACGATGGGCGACGGAAGGAAAGCGACTACCCTATTTTCAGAAGAAGAGGGAGGCACCAGGGTTGCCACCACTTTTGATGCGGAAACTGAGAATGATCCGGAATTTCAGAAACAGGGCTGGCAGGCGATCCTGAACAATTTCAGGAATTATGTGGAATCCAATAAGCGATAACACTACTATTTGAAAAGGAACAAGATCATCTTCTGGACAGCGGCTTTATCGCAGGTTACAGGAGGTTTTTGTAAGAAAAGCCGACCTCTGACATCATCCTGCTGCCCTCTTTGTCAGTGGAAAAGGCAAGATCGTCTAAATTCATTTTTTATCGCAATAACTTCGGAATAAAAGGGTTTACATTCGTATAATTTATATATATTAACATATAAATTAGCCTATTCACACTTAACCTGTTCCTGAAAACTGATATTCAATGAGAAAAAATCTTCCTCTCGCAGTCACTGTTTTGGCTTTACTGTGCTGCCGTCTTTCAAATGCCCAGTCGTACGTAGGGCACGCCCTTGACAACTACAGCGGGGTCCACGGACTTATTGTCAATCCCGCCTCGGTTGTGGATTCGCGGCAGCGAGCAGATATCAACCTCTTTTCCTTCGCGGCTTTTGGAGGAAGCGATTATTTCAGCACCGACTTCAGTGCCATTCTGGAAAGCGAGGACGGATTCACTTTTGAGGATGATATGCAGCTGAACGTGATGGATGAGAACCAGTTCTTTCTGAATATCGACATCTTAGGGCCTTCGTTTATGTTCAATCTCACGCCCAGGAGCAGCATTGGGTTCACTTCGCGCTTACGTGGTTTTATGAACCTGAACAATATCAACGGAAGGCTCTATGAAAGCGTGGAGGAAGGATTTGACCTGGGGGAGGATTATGATTTCGATATGCGGAATTTCAGCGGAACCATCCACTCCTGGGGGGAACTCGGCCTCACCTACGGGCGGATCCTGATGGATGGGAACCGGCACTTTCTGAAAGGGGGGGTCACCCTGAAATACCTTCAGGGGGCGGGGTCTACCTTTGCCAGCTCCAGTAACCTTTCCGGGCAGTACAGTGCAAATTCAGGAACCCTCACTACTACCGGAAGCCTTCAGTATGCTTCCACCCAGGGCTTCAACAGCAACGACATCGACTTTGAGGAGCCTACCGGCGGCTTCGGGGCTGATATAGGATTCATCTACGAATACAGGAGGGAACCGGAACTCGACAGCATCGTGGGGCACAGCGACTACAAATTCAGGCTGGGCCTTTCAGTAACCGATTTTGGAAGTATCTCGTACAAGGGAAGTACCGTCACCTCCTACGATATGGATGGCGTTACCACAACCACTGCGCAATTTGAAGGGCGGGACCTGGAAACCGTGCTGAAAGAAAAATATGATTACACCGAAAGGACCACCGACAGTGAGATCAAACTGCCCACAGCCCTTCATATAGTGCTCGACTATAACCTTCAGAAACGGCTGTATGTAAGTCTGCACGGCTCCCTATCCCTCATTGGGGAATCCACGCAGCAGGCCAGCAGGGTGATCAATACCCTTACAGCTACTCCGCGGTATGAATCCCGCTGGTTCAGCTTCTATCTTCCGGTAAGCATTCGCCAGTACGACGGCGTGGCGATGGGTGCAGGCCTCAGGCTGGGACCTCTTACCGTAGGTTCAGGCTCCATCATCACCAATTATATTTCAGATGACAGCCAGACCGCCGATGTATATGTAGGCCTGAAAATCCCACTATACCGGTAACCGTAGAGACGCACTGCCTTGCGTCTCTACGTTCCTGTGAGATTTAATACCTTTGCCGAAAATACCAGCTTGAGCAAGCCATTTCAATTCAAACACTTCAGTGTCCAGCAGGACCGCTGTGCGATGAAAATAGGCACCGATGGGGTGCTGCTGGGGGCGTGGACATCCCTGGATCACAATCCCGAGAACATCCTCGACATAGGTGCAGGCACCGGGGTCATTGCCCTGATGCTGGCCCAGCGCAGTACTGCTGAAAACATCGAGGCCCTGGAAATCGATGAGGATGCCTTTGAGCAGGCCGTTGAGAATTTCGAGAATTCCGACTGGGGGGACCGGCTGTTCTGCTATCACGCAGCCTTTGATGAATTCGTGGAGGAGATGCAGGGGGAGAAATATGAGCTTATCGTCTCGAACCCGCCCTTTTATTCCGATGACTATTCCTCCAGCGATGCCCGCAGGGACCAGGCCCGTTTTGCAGAGGCCCTGCCTTTTGCGGAGCTGCTGGAGGGGGTGGCACAGCTGCTTTCAGAAGAAGGCAGGTTCAGCGTCATCCTCCCGAGAGTGGAGGAGGAGGTTTTCCTGAAGCTGGCAGCGCTGCATTCGCTCTTTCCCTGCCGTATCACACGGGTGAAGGGTAATCCTGAAGTGCCTGCGAAAAGGAGTCTGCTGGAGCTGGGATTTCAGGAACAGCAGGTGGAGCCTTCAGAATTGATCATAGAAACCGCAAGGCACGATTACACTCCTGAATATATTGCTCTTACAAAGGATTTTTACCTGAAAATGTAACCTCTGCCAAACCAGATTTTCGGGTTCCTGCTGGAGTTGGAGAATATGCAGCGGTCGGGGAAGGGGTCAGCGCCAGCGCAGTTGATAAGGATACTGCTCATAGATCACATTATCCTCGTTTATGGTATTGCCTGTAAGGCCATTCTTCCTGGCCGATTCAAAAAGAGGCATTGCTTCTTCTTCCTTTCCAAGATTCAGCAGAGAGAAGGATTTATAATACTGTACCTCCGCAAAATCGGGGTAAAGCTTCAGGGCCTGGTCGAAAACCTCGATGGCCTCTGCATATTTTCCCTGTTCGTATTTTGAGATCCCGTAATAGAAAAGATCCAGATAGTGTGCGCCGTCCTCTCCCCATTCTTCCCGCTGCTCCTGGATGTCTTCCGCGAAAATTGACTCTGCCTTTTCAAATTCATTGAGCTGAAGGTACGACAGCGCGATGTGGAATTTATAGGTGTGGTCCATTACGTAGCTATTTCCATATCTCTCCAGACATTCTTCAAAGTCTGTAATAGCGGCCCGGTAGGTCTTGGCAAAGATGCATTTTATGAAAGCCCTGTACGGAAGATATCGCTGAGGATCATAATCCACAGCCTTGTCAATGAATTCCATCCCCGCCTCATATTTCCGCTGCTTGAAGAGGGGCATTGCTTTCTGCTGCCATAAATATGCAATCGTGGGATCCTTTTCCAATCCGGCATCAAGGCATTTCTGCCTTTCCCTGGAATGCAGCGGATAATTAAGGGCACACTCCTGATGATATTCTTTTATAATAGCCTCCTGAGCCTCTTTTCTTTCCGGACTAAGGACAGAGGTTTCTGAAGAGATAACGGTGCTTTCCGCAGAAATACCCTGCTCGCAACTCCAGAGGATAAGGCCGAGGAGCAGGACGGAAAACGGTTTAACGGCTGGAATGGAGATTTTTTTCATTGGCTCAATTTATGCTAATTTAATCGGAAAAATTTCTTCCTGTCTAAAGTTTGCGAAAGAATCAGCTCATTAACCGAGCTTTACAAGGATTTGGAATAGCCCTGTTTTTTGAGGTTGTAAATAAAATGCCCCGAAAGTTTCGGGGCATCAGGTTAACTAATATATAAGGAAGGGTACAAGACCCGAGGGTCCCTGATTAATGCTGGCGGTGCTCGTAGACTGCCATAAACAGGTTGGAAGCCATATTGCGTGCCCTGTTCTTGGCGATGCTGGCACGGTCTCCTTCGAACAGCTCATCTACGGTCTCAAACCACATATTGAGCCATTCTCCAAAGTGCTTCTGTTCAATGGTATTGTTGAAATGCCGGTCCACATCAACGTGGGCCTGCATCGGGTTTCCCTTGAATTTGCTCACGAAGAACAGGTTGGTCTCCCAGAAATCCGTCAGTTTTTCAAGATGTGAAGGCCAGTCCTCGATGATCTCGTTGAAGACATAGCCTATCTTCTCATTGGCCCTCACCTTGGCATAAAAGGTTGAAACCAGTTTGAAAACGTCTTCCCTGTTCTGTATATCCTGCTTCATTATTATAGGTATCGCATTGCAACGTTGATCAACAACAGAACGCTGCTGGTTGCAAGGCTCAAAATTAAGGAATTAAAGACGAACCTGGGCTTCATCTGCGCTAGAAAAGCCGAGTTGTAACCCATAGCCACCACCACAATGAGGAACAGCTGGAACATCTGGGTGAAATTGTGTCCGTTCATCAGTACCACCATGGCTGCAGCCGAAGCCAGGCAGCTGGAAAGGATAATGGCCACGGTGGCATACCCCAGGTACAGGTTCTTGAAGTCTTCCAAAAGGTTCTGGTAAATTTTCATATCTATGTGTGTTTGATTTATGAAGCAAAATTATGGGGAAGGCGGAGGGAGAAATATGACTGAGATCATAAAACGGGACATTTCCGGAAGTTTTGGAAAAGAGTAAAGGGCTGATTTGTCGTCGGTTCTGATATTATAAGAGGAGAAGTCGGAAGTCTTCTTCAGGAAATAAGATTTTAGTATTTTTGTATAAAACAGTGACCTATGGACCTGAAAACCCGTAAATTAAATATTATTGAATATGTGATCCAAATGGAGGATGAAAATATGGTCACAGAAATCGAAACCTTAATTTATAAAAGAGGAGATGAAGGAAGCCCCTTCACTAAGGAACAATTAATTGCAAGAGCTCAAAAATCTAAGGAGGACTACCTGGCAGGAAGGGTAATTTCCCATGAGGAACTGGAAAGGGAGTCGAAGAAATGGTAGCTGAATGAGGGTTGTCTGGACAGCATTTGCCGTAGAGAGTTTAAAGGGGATTATTCAATATTATAAGCTGGTTGCCAATCAAAAAGTTGCAGCAAAAATCCGGCAAGATATACTACTCACTGTAAAACGAATAAAAAAGAATCCCGAAATAGGACAAATAGAACTACTTCTAAAGGACCTTAATGAGCAATCCAGATATGCTTTGAGTGGTCATTTTAAAATAATTTACGATTGCTCAGAGGATGAAATTGTAATAGTTGATGTTTTTGATACTCGACAGGAACCTTCCAAGATGAATAATCCCAATAGAAGGTAAAATCAGGCAGTGAATTCTCACGGTTTACCTGTATACCTTCGTCTTCCTGATCACGATTTCCTTTTTCTTCTCCAGTCCCTTTATTGCCCTGATGACGGTTTCTACCCTCAGCCCGGTAAGATCGGCGATCTGCTGGCGGGTGAGATCGACTTTGAAGGCAAATTTGCCTTCCAGCCTGTGCACGTGTTTCTTGAGGTAATCGAGGATTCTCAGGATGCGGTGTTCGGGTTCCTGACTGGAGATCTCAGACATTACAATAGCCTTGTAAAAGAGGCGTTTTGCGAGGGTTTCGGTGATTTCCAGGTGTAGGTCTGGGT
>CBFGYW010000071.1:0-7134 GCA_965653085.1 uncultured Salinimicrobium sp. | reverse complement strand
TGAAGATCAGAGAGATCAAAACCAACGGCAAGGTCAGCGCGATCAGAGTCAGCGTAACGAAGGCCAAAGAAACCAGGGTCAGCGAAACGAAGGCCAGAGAGATCAGAATCAGCGAAATGATTCTCAAAGAGAAGAAAGACAGAGAAGCGGTCAGCAGGACCAGAATCAAAGAGATCAGCAGAATCGTAGATAAGAATTTCTGTATTATCAAAAAAAACCCCGGTGCTACCGGGGTTTTTATTTTTTCTGAAAAGTATATCCTGAAAACAACTTCAGGAACAATTTATTTTCGGGAGATCGCAAATTGGAGATCGTCAATTATAGATTACCTATGGAATGTTTATCCTATTTCCAGGACATAGTGGACCTCCGAATTCCGGAGACGTTCAGCTTTCAGATTTCTTCCTTTCTCTTCCAACAACAACAAATTTGACTCTAGGGCTTTCATTGCATTATCTTTCACCTCCTGCACACTGCTGCCAGTGACGTAAATCCGTGAAAAGGCATTGGTATAGGCAGCATAACCAATATTGGTTTTCTCAAGGACAATTTTTATTTTTGGTTTTTTCTCCATTTTCACCAGAGGATCACTCCTTCTACTTTGAGGTCAAAAAATTAATGTGAGCAAAAGTACTTAAGAATTAAAGAATTAAAAAAGAAAAAAACGAATATTTTGGGTATTCGCTAACAAATAATGACAATAACTTTGTCTATTCCTTCTAAAGATGCCCTATTTTAAAGAATAATCCGAGTTTTAAGTTAAAATAGAAATTATAACTTCCAGAATAGAGCTCCAGAAATAATTTCAATAAAATTCGCTACCATTGCCGGTTCCTGGAATTTTTTGATTTACCGTAGGCAAAGAATTAAAAAAGAACCTCCCTGTAAAGCTGATCCTGGAAGAACCAGAAGAACCAGAATGAGAAAATTGGTTGTTAAGGAATGGATCCACAAGGGAATAGACCTGATTCTCTTCGTATCCAATAATAAGGAATTCTATGGTCTCTCCTTTGTCCGATTTCATTTTCACTGCTAGATTTACCTCACCCACTTCTGATGCATTCTTTTCACTGATCACGGTTGCAGTAAATCTTGAAACCTGCTTTCCGCTTCCTTTAAGATCTGTTGTGAGGAAACTAAATTCCTCCATTTCCCTTTCCTTCTGTCCACATCCTGATAAAAAGAGAGCAAGTAGCAGGATCATCAAGACCGGATTTAAATGCTTTGCTTTCATAACTCCCCACATTTTTCTTCATGGGGTAAAGATAATACCTTGAAAGACCCGGAAAAAGGGGAATAATCCCTTTTTTACTACCTAAGTACATGATTTCCAGTGAGAAGATTCTTAAGCCGTCATAATTGGAACTGGCGCATATCCATAAAACCAACCTTTTAATCCATACGGAAGCTAGAAAATTACTTTAAAGAAAAGTAACTCTGAGACAAAATTTCTTCCTTTTAAAATTAATTCGGTTATCCATCTAAAAATAGTTGTGATATTTAATTTAATTATGACTTCCATTGGACGGGTAGCAAAAAAATTTTTGGTCTACTGTTAAAATAAAAAAAGAAGGACATCAGAAGGTTGAAAGAATCAGCTTACAAAAGAACACCTAAGTAAAATTTAAGAAGGTGACCAGTTATTGATCACCTTCTTTTAAAAATAATCCCCGGAAAAAAGAATTCTCAGTTCTTGAAGATGAGATTATAATTTCCATTAGTTACCATTTTTCTGGAGGCGCCGCCCTGTTCCTGACCCTCAAAAGAAAAATTTCCCTGTAAAACCCTCCCATCATCATTAATTATTTCAATCCTGTTGATATTTCCAGGGCCGGAACCAGAATTTTTACTGACCCCCAGCTTCCTAAAGGGGAAGCCTGCGAATATTTGATCCAGTTTTCATTATAAAAACCGTCTCCTAGGGAATAGCTGTTCTTCCCATTATAATTCATGATCACAAACTCAATACTTTTTCCCTGGGTACTCTCCACCTTAACTGCCAGATCAACAGTTCCAATAGTTGTCATTCTCTTTTCAGTACTAATTAATCCTGAAAACTCATTCACCTCAAAGCTTTCCCCATCAACATCTGCCTTAAAATAAACATCCTCAGATAAAACGTCGTCATCCGAACTACATGATAAGGCTAGAATTAGCAGGGTCAAAAGCACCAAGGACTTCTTCATTTGAGATACCTTGTCCATAACTTCTGATTTTAATTTCAGTCAAAGTTAGATGCCTGAACAAAAAAAATAATTGGGTGAATTCCCCCTTTTCCGGTACTAATTTCAGCATTTTCAGTAAGAAAATATTTCAGATTGCAAGGCCATGAAAGAGCTAAAAGGTCCATTTTTACAGGCAGAGAAATATCCAGGGAAATAATGGCCTCCGTATTCTTCCTAACCCAGAGGCATTATCAAAAAAAATCCGAAGAAATAGGCTACAGTAACTTATAAAGTCCTTCTTTTTTGCTGAAAAAAGGAAAGCCATGACTCTGCAAAGGTTCTCTTTGTGAATCATGGCTCCCGTTAGTGATTCCATGGCTTTATTTGATCAGGCAATCCTTACCCCACGCTGTTTATATGAGTATAATAATTTATAATAATCATCAACAGATTTCTTCCAGGTGAACCGCATCCTCCTTGCATTGATGCATATTTTTCTCCAGGCAGTTTTATCGGTCTGGAAAATGCTCAGGGCCTGGTTAAAACCTTTTACCATATTCTGCACCTTTTCCTCGTATGTTCTTCCGTCAAAGGCAAAACCATTTACCGCGTGTTCCACAGTATCTTTTAAGCCTCCGGTATGGTGCACCAGGCAGGGCTGTCCATTACGCATCGCAAGCATCTGACTTATGCCACAGGGTTCAAAGAGACTTGGCATAAAATACAAATCAGAATCCCTGTAAATGGAATCTACCACCTCTTCGCTCTGCATGTTCAGGAAAATGAAGTTTTTCTTTTTTCTGCTTAATTTTCTCAGGTGATGCTCATAATCAGGAGCCCCGGTGCCTAAGAGTACATAAATTCCGTTCACTTCTTCCAGCCTGTCCAGGATCTGGATCAGAGCTTCAGGGGAACGCTTGAAGAAATAGAACTTCTGCTCTGTCAATCTGGCTACGCTGGCGCAGATAAAAGCAGGCTTCTTCTTCATATAAGGAACTATCTTTTCTCCTGTAAAGGCAAGGAATTCAGACTTGTTTTGGTCTGTCTCCTTCTGCAACTGCCTGAAGACGGAGGTGGCTATATGGGTAAAAAGGCTGTTTTTCTTCACTCCGCCGATATTCCTATAATTGGAACCATTCAGGATTCCGTGGAAGCGTCCCTCTTTATCTGCCTGTTTCAGATCCTTTTCAAGCCCCTCGCCTCCTATAAATTCAGGGGGCACGCTAGGAAGCAGAACATCCTCCTTATAGGAAGGTGACACCGTGTGCACGGCATCGGCAAACCTTATTCCAATAGCCATAAGATTAAAACAATCTGGATACCTTGGATCACTCAAGGCTTCACGATCTAATTTTATTTTTGGAAACCAGTTCTTCAGGGAGGAATAGCTGTTCTCAAAAGGACGTATTCCCTGGATTGCCAGATTGTGTATACAGAATACAAATCTGCTCTTCTTCAACTCCACGTACCCAGCATGATACTTTTTAAGAAAAAGCAGCAAACTGGAGTGCCAGTCGTGGAGATGGACAATATCCACTGGGCCAAAATGCCCTTGTTTCATGGCTTCAGCAACTCCGGTACAGAAGATTATGTATTTTATGGTATCTGTATAAAAAGGCTCTAAAGGATCATTGTGATAGATACCTCCTATGTTTCCCGCCTCTATCTCGGGATGATGAATAACGTAATGACGAATGTTCCCATCTTCATTTTTTGCTTCCACCTCATAAAGATAAGCCACATAAGTTACGTCTCTTAATTGAAGATTAAGCTTTGCCTTCAGGCTGCCATTATGGTGAAGCCTGGAATATGAAGGTACCACTACATGGACCTGATCACCACGTCTGGCGATCTGTCGAGGGACATCTCTGATTACGTCACCAACCCCCCCAACTTTACATTTTGGAATGGCATCATTCTCTGAAGCGACAAATAGGAAATTGTTCATAAATAACTGGTTTTGAATCCGGACTGCTACTAGGAGCGAAAATAGACCTTCATCAGCTAAATGGATGTTAATCAGAAGGTTAAAGAATCCCTAATTAACCTTAGATTTAATTCCCTGTAACGTTTTCGTAAATTTCAATAATGCTGTAAACCCTTAGTATCACAAGCATTGCTATTTCTTTAAAGGAAACTCCTACGTAAATTTTTAATTAATAAGAAGAGTTAAAATTTTCATAAATTATGTAAGGTCTGGAAAAGAAAGAATTGGACTGAGAATACCAGAAAGGGTTTGGAAATTTTGATTATCTTCGGGCATATGAGTCTGTTCAATAAAATATTAGGCAACGCCAGTGAAACCTCCGTAGAGGAACTGAGCTCGAAATATGGGAAACTACTTTTTGAATCTGAAGTCATTGAACTCGGATTCTCTTTATTCCGGGATGTTTTCATGTTCACCAACACCAGGTTGATCATTGTGGAAGTTCAGGGGCTAACCGGAAAGAAGGTTACTTACCTATCACTCCCATATAAGAATATTTCGCGCTTCTCCCTGGAAACTGCCGGAACTTTTGACCTGGATGCCGAACTGAAGATTTGGATCTCCAGTGCCGAGCTTCCAAGTGTCAGCAAGAAATTCAACAAAAGCATCGACATCTATGCTGTGCAGCGATACCTTGCAGAGAAAATAATGGGAAATAAATAATCCCCCTCCATATGACAAGTTTCTTTCTGGAACTATTAGAGTACAACCACCACTTCAACCAACTTCTTGCCCAGGTTTTCCTCGATAATCCCGGAAAGGCCAGTGAGAGGTCAAGGATTCTTTTTAGTCATCTCCTCAATGCTCATTCCACCTGGAACGGACGAATAACTTCCATTCAACAAAACTACGGCATCTGGGAAGAGCTTCCCGCCAGGGAAATGAAAGCTATGGATCAGAACAATTTTAAGGCTTCCCTTCAGATTTTACAGCAAATGCAACTGGAGGATATCATCCAATATAAAAATTCACGGGGTGAGGAATTTTCGAACTGTATAAAGGACATCCTTTTCCACATCATTAATCACTCCACCTATCACCGGGGACAAGTAGCTTCAGAATTCAGGAAAAATAACATAGAACCTGTGGCTACCGATTATATATTTTACAAGCGAAAGGCCTGATCCGGAGGTATTTCAGGAAAAGGGAATCTCTGATCCTTCTCCCCCTAATTTTTCAGAATTGCCATATTCATTCTGAAACGATTTTTCTATTTTTACGCCACATATTTTAAATTTATGGGAAGAGCATTTGAATTCAGGAAAGCACGAAAAATGAAGCGTTGGTCTGCCATGGCCAAAGCTTTTACACGTATAGGGAAAGACATTGTAATGGCAGTTAAGGAGGGTGGACCAGATCCAGACAGTAACTCGAGGCTGCGGGCAGTTATACAGAATGCCAAAAGCGTGAATATGCCCAAGGACAATATCGAGCGGGCCATCAAACGCGCTTCAGATAAAAACCAGGGAGATTATAAGATTGTACTTTTTGAAGGCTATGCTCCACACGGAATAGCCGTACTGGTAGAAACTGCAACGGATAATAACAACCGAACCGTTGCCAACATCAGATCCTATTTCAACAAATGCGACGGGAACCTAGGCATCTCGGGCTCTGTGGAATTCATGTTTGATCACACCTGCAACTTCAGAATTGAAAAAGAAGGCCTGGACGCAGAGGAACTCGAGCTGGATCTGATAGACTTCGGGGCGGAAGAGGTATTTGAGGATGAGGACGGAATCCTTATCTACGCTCCTTTCGAAAGTTTCGGTACCCTCCAGAAGGAATTGGAAGGCCGGGGAATCGAAATCCTTTCTTCCGGATTTGAACGCATACCTCAGGTCACTAAAAAGCTGACTCCGGAGGAAGCTGCTGACGTGGAGAAACTGCTGGAGAAGCTGGAAGAAGACGATGACGTACAGCACGTTTATCACACAATGGAAGAATCGGAGGATTAGGAAAACTCCTTTTCAAACCTCATGGGTCTGGAATCAGCACACAGATAAATTGCAGGATTGGCTAATTCAAAATAAACCGGGGATGCCTTCAGGCTGACCAGGAACTGCAATATACTTCTGAACCTGTATTTCAGACCCTTTTTGTTGCTTCAAAGGAAAATCAGAAACAGTCAAAAGAGCAAATAATTCCCGCTGCATTTTTCATTTCGGAAAATAGATGTTTCCTTTGAAGTTCTATTACCCCAACAATAATCCGAAAGGCTGGTTCCCATGGAAAATTCAATTAAAGAGCAGGCAATAAAAGCCTCTTATTTCAGTATCCTTGGTAACACCCTACTGGCCATAATAAAGGGAATCACGGGGGTCTTCGGAAACTCCTATGCCCTTATTGCCGACGCCATTGAATCTACCACCGATGTCTTTGCTTCGGTGCTGGTGCTGTTCGGCCTCAAATATTCATCCCGCCCCGCCGATGAAAACCATCCCTACGGGCACGGAAGAGTCGAACCACTGATTACCTTCGCTGTTGTAGGTTTTCTGATTGTTTCGGCTACCATCATCGCCTATGAGAGTATCGCCCATATAAGGACCCCGCACGAGGTACCGGAAACCTACACGCTCATAATACTCGCGGCTATCGTAATAACTAAAGAGATTTTCTATCGGTTCATTTCAAAAAAGAGCGCCGAAACCAATAGTTCCAGTCTGAAAGCTGATGCCTGGCATCACCGAAGTGACGCCATCACCTCTCTTATGGCCTTTATTGGAATTTCCATAGCAATCGTTTTCGGGGAAGGCTATGAAACTGCCGATGACTGGGCAGCCCTGCTGGCTTCGGGATTCATCCTATACAATGCCTATCTTATCCTACGCCCCGCTTTGGGAGAAATACTCGATGAACACGTTTATGACGATATGGTCAGGGAAATCAGGGAAATATCCAAAGAGGAACCGGGCGTCATTGAAACTGAAAAATGTTTTATCCGGAAAACCGGGATGACCTACCACGTAGACCTACACGTTA
>CBFGYW010000070.1:0-7139 GCA_965653085.1 uncultured Salinimicrobium sp. | reverse complement strand
CGTAACCTGTCACCACTCCGTCGCCATAGAATTTCTGCTTTTCCATCCCAAAATCACTGCTGCGATGGGTCACCAGAATTCCGATTTCCTCAAAGGATCCCTCGTCCAATAGATATTCCACCCGCTCCCTTGCTGTCAGCTTTCGTTTCTCATGCTGCTTCGCTATTCGCTTCTCGCCACCTCCTTTTAAGGCTTCCGAGATTTTTTCCTGTAACTTCTGGGTATTGTTCATTCAATGAATGGTGTAAAATGAGTATAATAATTTAATGTGGCAGGCGCAGTTGCTTTTGTTCCGCGAGATACTGGCGAAGAGCTATCAGCGCAGCCAGCCTTGCCTCCTCCTCCCTGGTAGCCTGGATCTTTTCGGGTGAATAATGGGTCTGAACGAAATGGGTATCGAAATTGCCACTTCGGAAGGCGTTATGTTCGAAAACAAATTTTCCGAAGGGAAGCGTTGTTTCAACTCCCTGCACCTCATATTCCTTAATGGCCTTCAGCATCAGCTGAAGTGCTGCCTCCCTGGTCTCGCCATAGGTGATAAGCTTCGCCATCATAGGATCGTAATAAATAGGTATTTCCATTCCTTCCTCAAATCCATTGTCGACCCTTATCCCCTGGCCCTCTGGGATTCTGTAGCGATTAAGCGTTCCCACACTGGGAAGAAAATCATTTAACGGATCCTCAGCATAGACTCTCAATTCCAGAGCATGGCCTTTTATGTGAAGATCTTCCTGAGTAAAGGCCAGACGTTCGCCCCGGGCTACCTTAACCTGCTGTTCCACCAGGTCTATTCCGGTAATTAATTCCGTTACGGGATGTTCCACCTGCAGGCGGGTGTTCATCTCGAGAAAATAAAAATTTCTGCTCTCATCCAGCAGGAATTCAACTGTACCTGCCCCAACATAGTCACAGGCTTTTGCGACCTGTATCGCGGCCTCTCCCATTCTGCGACGAGTCTCTTCATCCAGAACTACAGAGGGAGCTTCCTCTATCACCTTCTGATGGCGACGCTGAATACTGCATTCCCGTTCAAAAAGATGTACAACATTCCCGTGGGTATCCGCCAGCACCTGTATTTCTATATGCCTGGGGGAACCTATGTATTTCTCAATAAAAACAGAGCCATCCCCGAATGCCGAAGTGGCTTCACTTATGGCGCGGTCCATCTGCTCCTTAAGATCCTCAGGCTTATCCACTATGCGCATTCCCTTGCCCCCTCCCCCGGCCGAAGCCTTGATGAGTATGGGAAAACCAATTTCCTGTGCAATTTTCGCAGCTCTTTCCGGATCGGTGATGGCTTCATCGATTCCGGGAACCATAGGGATGTTGTAATTCTTCACAGCATCCTTAGCCGCCAGTTTACTTCCCATAATGCGAATGGCATGGGGTCGCGGCCCGATGAACTGTATCCCGCTCTTCTCGACGGCCTCTGCAAATTTGGCGTTTTCACTTAAGAAACCATACCCGGGATGAATCCCCTCCACCTTCAGCTCTTTGGCAACCTCAATAATTCTGTCCCCTTGCAGATATGACTGACTGGAAGGAGCCTCTCCAATACACACCGCCTCGTCGGCATAGCGGACGTGAGGTGCATTCCGGTCGGCTTCTGAATAGACAGCCACTGTTTTTATGCCCATTTTCCGAAGGGTCTTCATAATCCGAAAAGCGATTTCCCCTCTGTTGGCAACAAGTATTTTATTCATTTGATTTTCTCTTTTTGGGCATTATTCCATCTCGATCAGCAGCTGATTCTTATCCACAGTCTGCCCTTTTTTAACGGCAACCTCTTTTACCACCCCATCCCGGGGAGCCATCAGAGTATTCTCCATCTTCATTGCCTCAAGCACCAGTAGATAACTGCCTTCTTTCACCTCCTGTCCTGGTACTACATTCACTTCCAGGATCAGGCCGGGCATCGGGGCCTTAATGTCTTTAACTGCTTTTGAAGTTTTAGCCGAAAGGCCCATGTCCTTTATCAGCTTCTCCAGTTCTCCGGATATTTTCACCGTATGAACTGAAGAATCTATTTCAACGGAATAGGTCTTTTTAAAAAAGTTAGATTTGAGTACCTCCGCGGAAGTGGATTTACCCTTCTCCAGGATATGTTTTTTAGCTCCGGAAAGGTCCAGAACGTCCAGATCCTTTATATCAGCTTCCGTAAATTCAAAATTATAAGTTTCATCGACGGAAACAGAGTAAGTTTTTTCCATATAATATTTTTAGCAGGCTCAGTAAAGATAAAAAATTACCGAAGAGTAGCAATCCTCAGCAAATACAAGTCCTTTAGAAATATACCCGAACTGAAACAATTTACTCCTTACAGAAGGAATAGTTAAATAATTGTTAAATAGCTACCTTTTAATACACAGTACTGTAACAGCATCCCTTCTCAGTAGTCTTTTGTGTATAAGATCATTACAAAATTAAAAACTGGAAATCATGAGAACATTATCAAACATCATTAGAAGTTACGGAGCATCAAAACCGGCAGGAAACCTTAAGGCAAGAGAATTTTTAATGGAGAGCAGCTCCAACAGAAACATCTGGTTCAGCAAAAGAAGATACGCCTGAAAAAACAGTAGAAATTATTAATTCATAAAAAACAGAAAACATGAGATCACTAACAAACATCGTCAAAGGCTGCGGAATATTAAAAACAGTAGGAACCCGTCAATCCAAAGAATTTCTTCTGGAGCGCAGCACAAACCGCAACATCTGGTTCAGCAAAAGAAGATATGCCTATTAAAGATCCAATATTAATTAACCTTAAAAAACAGAATCATGAGAACACTATCAAACATCGTCAAAGGCTGCGGAATATTAAAGACAGTCGGTAACAGTCAACCAAAGGGATTTCTTCTGGACCGCACTTCCAACCGAAACATCTGGTTCAGCAAAAGAAGATATGCCTATTAGATTTCAGTAATTAGTAAATTTTAATAAAATGAAAACCTTGTCAAACATCATCAGAGGCTATGGCTTATCGAAGACAGTAGGTAGTACCAAGCCAAGAGAATTCCTATTTGAGAGCAACGCCAGCAGAAACATCTGGTTTAACCGAAGAAGATATGCGCACTGATCCTCATTGGAAAGTAACCAAAAACTTTTAAATCATGAGTTATGTATGAGAGCCGGTAAAGAAGGGGAAATTTACCGGCTATTTTTTTATATACTCATTTCCTTCCAGATAATGTAAAGCCCCATCACCAGAATAAACCAGCCAAATATCCTCCTGAGCCTGTTATTGTTGATATACCTGTTGAGATAGGCTCCAATAAAAATCCCAGAAACTGCAAATCCGGTAAAAATCAGAAGGAAAGACCAGTCAATTTCCCTATTCTGAAGGTCTCCGGTAAAACCAATAAGGGAGTTCATGGAAATAATGAACAGGGAGGTAGCGACCGCCTTTTTCATTGGCAGCTTTGCCAGCAGCACAAGGGCCGGAATTATTAGAAATCCCCCGCCCGCACCTACTATCCCGGTGACCATTCCCACCATTAGTCCCTGAAGCGAAAGTATGGGTGACCTGAATTGAATTTCAGTATCCCCTGAAGTAATTTTCTTTTTTTTCTTCAGCATTGATACCGCAGCAAATATCATGACCACTGCAAAAAAGAGCATGATTGCCATCTCCCGGGTAAGAATTACGGCCCCTGACTCGAAAACGATTTCAGGAATGGCAGGAACTATATATTTCCGCGTTATATAAACTGAAGTAAAGGCAGGAATGGCAAAAATAAAGGCCGTCCTGAAATCGACAAGCTTTCTCTTCAGGCTGTTCAGGGCACCCACAAGAGAAGAGGTTCCTACCACAAACAGGGAATAAGCAGTTGCGGTAACAGGATTAATGGAAAGGAGGTAAACCAGAATGGGAACCGTAAGTATGGAGCCCCCGCCGCCGATAAGCCCCAGAACAATTCCAATGCCCAGTGCTCCAATATAGCCGAGAAGGTCGATTAATTCCAATAGTTCTTCTGGTTCAGATACAAAGGTATATTAATAAATGTTTACTGATAATTGAATTCATGACCTCTAATTCACGAATTACAATTTCTAATATTCGTGTATTCGTGGCTGCATCATCTCCGGAAAGGGTATTTCACCTGCTGCCAGAAACCCTCAGGGAATTTCTCATCTCCCTCAAAACCTATCTCAACCTCCCTTGTTTCGGGAACATAGGCAGTTCCGAAAATATAATCCCAGAGACTAAGGGTAAGTCCAAAATTCACTCCCTCCCTGTTCCCTTCCGGAAGTTCCCTGCTATGGTGCCAGAGATGCATCTTCGGATTGTTCAGGATATACTTCAGCGGGCCGTAATCCCATTTTACATTCGCGTGGTTCAGGTGCCCCACCAGCACGGTGAACATATGCACCACGAAAAAATCCTGGATACCGAAACCTATCATCGCCAGGGGTATGTATTGAAGGCTTTTGTAGAGGATGGTCTCCATAAAATGAAACCTGAAATGCGCCGCAAATCCCATTTCCTTCACGCTGTGGTGTACCTGATGGAATTTCCACAGGGTCTCAGACTTGTGCAGCAGCCTGTGCACGTTCCACTGGATGAAATCCGCTACCACCAGCATCAGTAATAACTGCCCCCAGACGGGGAAATCCTGCACCTCGACCGCAACAACATTATTCAATCCTACTGAATTCAGCAGGTCCTCAAACAGGGCAACCCCTACATTCGAAATTGCATTGTAACCAATAAGGGAGAACAGGAAAAAATTAAAGATGAGATAGAAGGAGTCCAGCCAGAAATCCTTTCGGAAAACTTTCTGGTGTTTCCGCCAGGGAATGATGATCTCCACCAGCCATACCAGAAGGGATAACCCCAGGAACCAGTAAAAGTAATTGTTCCAGGAGGGATCCAGGATCTCCTGCACCAGGTAATTAAAGTACCCGGTGAAGGAATCAAGAACAATTTGAAGATATTTTTCCATTAACCGGAATTACCCATTCATTTTTTATGCCAAGAACTAGAGACCGGTTGTCAGCCTGAGCCTGTCGAAGGCCCCTTGCCCAAGGGATTCCGGACTTTCAAATTAACTTTCCCGTTGTTATGCTTCGACAGGCTCAGCATGACAGGTAACCCCAATCCCCTGATATGCTTCGACAAGCTCAGCATGACAATTGGATGAACAGCCGAAAAATTTTCTTATTTAAAATCATTAATAGCCTCCCCCAGATCAAAAACCTGCAGGTCCTTCAGCTCATTCTCAAGAATACTGCTTCCGGCGGCCGATCTGTACCCGGCAGCACAATGTACCACTACAGGTTTGTCTGTCGGAATCTCGTGGGTTCGCTCGCGCAGGCTGTGCAAGGGAATCGTAATGGCATTCTTGAAGATCTTCCCATTCCTGACCTCCCCTTCATTGCGAATATCCACGATGGAATATGCATCCAGGTCATTGGCAAATTTCTCCACCTCCAGGTCTTCAGTTTTCTTTGGAAGCTCTTTCCCATTCACAGCAGCGGCTCCCAGGATAAGCTTTTCATAACCTATCTTGGCAGTCCTGGCGATGGCCTCTTCCATTTGCGCCTCATCCTCTGCAACCAGGTAAAATTCTTCTTCTGGCCCCACGATCGCACCCAGCCAGGTTTCATATTTCCCTCTTTCCGTCAACATTATATTCAGGGAATCAGGCAGGTGGCCATTTTTAAAGTCTGCTTCATTGCGAACATCAACCACCAGCTTTCCTGAAGGAATTTCCGAAATATCCTTAATCCGCTCTACCTGATGTATGCTGTTCTCAAAAGCCGTCGCACCCTTTTTGTTCAGGGTTACACTAAAACCGAAATATTTTGGCACAAATGGCTGGTCCTGGAGGATCGTCTCAACAAATTCCTCTTCCGACTGCTGCTGAAAAGCCCAGTTTTCCCTGCGTTCCTTTCCCATGGTGCTGGAAGCGTCACTGCTAAGGTTCTTTCCGCAGAGAGAACCCGCCCCGTGCGCCGGGTAAACAACAGTTTCGTCCTTAAGATCGCTGAATTTATTCTGAATACTATCGTACATCTGCCTGGCAAGGGCCTCTCTTTTGGCGGTAAGGTTTCCAACACTCTCGCGAAGGTCTGGCCTTCCCACGTCTCCAATGAAAAGCGTATCACCTGTAAACACTGCATGCTCTTTACCCTCTTCATCCAGCAGAAGGATACTGATACTGTCAGGTGAATGGCCCGGGGAATTGATGGCTCTTAGCGTCAGCTTCCCTACCTTGATCTCATCACCATCGTCAAAACCTGTATGCGGATATTCCGCCCCCAGCAGCTCACTCACATAGATCTTTGCATTGGTCTTACTGTGAATCTCAAGATGACTGCTCACAAAGTCGGCATGGGGATGGGTTTCTATAATTGTGGTAATCTTCGCATCATTGGCAATTGCAAATTCGTAATAAGGCTGTGGATTCCTTGCAGGATCTATTAAAGCCATCTCGTTATCGCTGACAATGGCATAGCTGGCATGTGCCAGGTTGATATCGTAAAATCTCTCGATCTTCATAATAAATGGTGTTTTCAGTTCCTGAATCTCCAGGAACGGGTCAGTTTGTATTCTTTATGCGGTAATATTTCTTGATCTGTCTCTTGACGTAAAGGAACCTTATTATTCCAAGGACCATAATTGCGGGTCCCAGTAGAAGCAAAAACAGACCCAGATCGCTGATCTCTTCCAGCACCTCCAGTTTCAGCACTGCAATACCTGAACTTAACAGCACCACCGCAGTCCTGAAATACGAAAGGAAAGTCCGCTCGTTGGCAAGCCTCGTCCTCTCTATAGCCAGATAATCCCTGGTGATCAGCTCCTCCATCTGTCGCTATTCCTTAACAAATTCCTCCCAGGCCTGGTACCCACCTTTCATGTCGGTGATGTTCCTGAAGCCTTCTTCGTGGAGCTGTATGGTCGCCTTTCCGCTGCGATTTCCACTTCTGCAATAGAGCAGCAGCGGTTTCTTCTTATCCAGTTGCGACATCTGTTTCAGAAAATCTTCGGAAAGGAAGTTGATATTAATGGCTCCTTCCAGATGTCCTGCAGCATATTCTTCAGGGGTGCGCACATCAATAAGCTGCACCTTCTCATTCTGAAGTTTCTGCTGGAATTCGGCAGGTTCAACCACAACGGCCACAGTCTCTGTTCG
>CBFGYW010000069.1:0-7192 GCA_965653085.1 uncultured Salinimicrobium sp. | reverse complement strand
AGGGATCGGCATAAAATTCCAGCATTCCTCTGGGTGCGTGCACCGCAGCCCCTATTCTTCCCTGTTGTTCAAGCTCCTCTTTTTCCCTGATATCTATCAGGACCACTCCAGGATTGGAAAGCTCTGTTTGAACCTGTTCCGGACTGAGATTCTCTACCTCAGCTTTGGTGTTTTGGACTAAATTCATTGCCGAATACCTTTTTTCCGATTCCATAGGCATAAGTTTAAATTTAACCTCCATCATTGATCATCCATTAAAGATAAATCAATAAAAAAGCCTGTGAAATGGGGGAAATCCCTGAAAATGAAATTCAGGTAATGTTAAATCGGTTTGGGATGGGAAAAATAGGCTGAGAGACCCTTTGGAGTCTATGAATTAAAGGCGTCTCACCAGGGCATAATCTCCCCCCTCCAGCGGAAGGTAGCCCTGATCATAAATGAAATAGTAGACGTTTCCGGTTTTGGTGGTGTAGATATTGGTGATATAATCAAAATTGAAACCTTTGGACAATAGTTTTGTTTTAGAAGATCTCGTCTTGTCCTTCGGATTCAGCTCTTCCAGGATCCTGTAGTTCTTTCGAAGCTGGTTATTGATATTTCGCATCAGGTTTCTCGTATCCTTGTTCAGATTATTATTATAGGCATTCCTACAGTAGTCGCTACAGAATTTCTTATCAATCCTGCCGATAATCTTTCCTCCGCATTCTGGACAATTCCCTTGCATAAACTAAAGATAAAAAATTTATTTATGATGTTAAACAACTAATATGCAGTTCATTAAATTTTTTTATCTGTAACTCAACCTTAGCCCAGGAAGGCTATTTTCAGGAAAATATGGGAGGTTTTTTATCGTCCGAGAGGCCCCAGATCCCGCAGCTCGATTTCATAGTCGTATTGCAGGTCTTCGTGGAGGGAGAGTACGATTTTCTTAACCTGAAGGACCTGCCGGTCATAAAGGCTGTTCAGGACTTTGTCCCTTTTTACAGAAGGCGAAAAGGCCTTTAATTTCTCGCAGAAATAAAGCAGCAGTTCCACCTCGGTTTCCTTTTTTGAGGAATATCTGGCATACTTCTTCAGGTTCCGCAGGATCTTCCGGGTACTTTTCTTGATGAAATAAATATTGGACCTGTTGATCTCTTTAAACTGCTCCTCCACTTCCTGCTTTACTTTTTCGATATAAGAAGGTTCATCATAGGATTCGAAAAGAAGGTATGTTAGCAGCTCCTTGTTTTCTTTTTTGAACTTGGACAGCCGGAGGCAGATTTCAAGAAGTTCCTGGGAAGTACACTGCCCAAGTTCCTTTTTTAAGTCTTTTACACTTGCTGCTTTCATAGATTAAAATGCCTGAGAGAAAAAATCACTTCTCCACCTTCTGCTCCTTTTATTTAAGGGAAGACAAAGCGGTCATCCTCCAAGGTGTTACAAAGAAAGTAAATTAGAACCTAAACCCATTATCCGTTTACAAATACTTACAAATGCTTATAATCGAAAGCAAATACTTAAAAGTCGAATCTTCTTTTGAGTGAGGAGTAAGTTTGTCCTGTTGAAATGAACAAACGATTTTCAACTGATAAAAATCTTTAGTCATGAATAGAATTGAGAACAGTGTCCGTTTAATTGGACACGTCGGAGCAGACCCTGAGATTAAAATATTAGGATCAGGAGAAAAATGGGCAAAATTCAGTATTGCTACCAATAGGGTTTATCAGGATCCGAAAGGGGAACTTATAAAAGAAACCACCTGGCATAAGATCGTGGTATTCGGAAAAACGGTAAAGATTGTGGAAGATTTTGTCACCAAAGGTAAACAGGTTGGAATTGAAGGCAGGCTGTCAAACAGATCTTATGACGCTCCGGATGGAAGTAAGAGATATATTACCGAAGTTGTATGTTATGATCTGTTGTTACTTGGTTCATCAGGAACATCTGTACCAAATCCTTTCGAAACTGAAGTAGAAGTAGAAGCTGAGTAGCAATTAAAAGAATAGTTCCTGGGCCAGCCGGAAAGTATTAGCATGGGCCTCTACTATGGTTTTTATTTCCTTTGAGTAGCCTCCCCCCATGCTGCATTCTACAGGAATATTTAAGTCCCTGCAGCTCTTAAGTACAAATTCATCCCTTTCCCTGCACCCCCGGATAGTGCAGTTTAGCTTCCCCAGTTTGTCAGTGGAGAGAATATCCACTCCGCACTGGTAGAACACGAATTGTGGTTTCAGTTCGGCTAAAAGTACAGGCAGCTGCTGCTTCAGGATATTTAAGTATTCCGTATCCGTTGTGCCATCGGGAAGAGGGATATCGAGATCAGACTCTTCTTTCTGAAAAGGAAAATTGTTTTCTCCGTGCATCGAGAAGGTGTACACAGAAGGATCGTTTTTAAAGATCTGGGCTGTCCCGTCCCCCTGATGAACGTCAAGATCAACAATAAGTATCTGCCCGATTCCCTTTTCCCTCTGCAGGTGCCGTGCTGCAATGGCCTGGTCATTGAAAAGGCAGAAGCCTTCCCCCTTGTTGGTAAACGCGTGGTGGGTGCCGCCTGCTATGTTCATGGCGATGCCGTGGTTCAGGGCATATTCAGCAGCTTCCATTGTTCCACCGGCAAGGATCTTCTCTCGCTGGATAAGCTGTTCAGACAGAGGAAGTCCTATCGCCATAATAGTCTTCCTGTCAAGGTTCTGATGCTCTAAATTGTAAATATACTCCGCCTCATGCACTTCAAGAATGGCAGCATCGGAAGCGGGTTTCGGTACAAAGAAATTTTCAGGAGTACAGGTGCCCTCATATAGAAGCTGCCTGGGAACCAGATCATATTTCTCCATCGGAAACCGGTGGCCTTTTGGTAAAGGATGGGTGTAGATGGTATGATTTGCGATCCTGAGCATAAATAAAACTCCCGGAATTTCAAGAACACCGGGAGCAGGATTATAAGGTTTAGGAAATTATGGTTCCCGGCTTGACATCATCTTCGTCGGGATTCAGGAATACCAGCTTCCCCTGGGAGTTTTCGGTCATCAGGATCATTCCCTGACTTTCTACTCCCCTCAAAGCGCGGGGAGCGAGGTTCACCAGTACAGTGACCTTTTTCCCAATGATGTCTTCAGGGCTGAAGCTTTGTGCGATTCCCGAAACTATGGTGCGTACATCAATTCCGGTATCCACCTTTAGGACAAGGAGCTTATTTGCCTTGGGCATCTTCTCAGCGGCGACAATGGTTCCTACCCGCAGGTCCATCTTCGTGAAATCCTCAAAGGTAGCAGTCTCCTTCTGGGGAGCTGCGGTCTGTTTTTCTGCAGTGTTGTGGGCTTTTGTAGCTTCCAATTTGTTTAACTGTATTTGAATTTGTTCATCTTCAATTTTGGAGAAAAGCAATACCGCTTCTCCAATGCGATGCCCCGGAGACAGAAGCTCTTCCTGCTTACTTACCAGATCCCATTCGTTATGGCCAGCCTCAACAGGCTCTCCGGTACGGTTGAAGGAACTGGAACCGGAATCTTTCAGGACCAGCATCTTCTTGAGTTTCTGCGCAGTAAAAGGCAGGAATGGTTCACTGATTATTGCCAGTGCCGAAGCTATCTGAAGGGCGACGTACATAATGGTTTTTACTCTCTCCTCATCAGTCTTAATCAGTTTCCAGGGCTCTTCGTCTGCCAGGTATTTATTACCAAGGCGTGCAATATTCATCAGTTCTCCCTGTGCTTCCCTGAATCTGTAACGCTCCACCGAACTTGCAATCACCGCGGGATAGGCCTTTAATTCAGCCAGAACCTGTTGATCTACTTCCGTGAATTCATTAGGTGCGGGAACAATTCCGTCGTAATATTTGTTGGTGAGCACAACTACCCGGTTGATAAAGTTTCCGAAGATGGCTACCAGCTCATTGTTATTCCTGTTCTGGAAATCCTTCCAGGTGAAATCATTGTCTTTTGTTTCCGGTGCGTTGGCAGTAAGTGCATATCGCAATACATCCTGCTGCCCCGGGAATTCTTCCAGGTATTCGTGCAGCCATACTGCCCAGTTCTTGGAGGTGGATAGTTTCTGCCCCTCCAGGTTCAGGAACTCGTTGGCAGGAACATTATCGGGAAGTATATAACTTCCTTCAGCCTTCAGCATCGCAGGAAAAATGATACAGTGGAAAACAATATTATCCTTTCCAATAAAATGCACCAGCCGGGTGTCCTTGTCTTTCCAGTAAGGCTCCCAGTCCTTGCCTTCCCGCTCAGCCCATTCCTTGGTAGAGGAGATATAACCTATGGGAGCATCAAACCAGACGTAAAGAACCTTCCCTTCAGCACCCTCCACAGGCACAGGAATCCCCCAGTCGAGGTCCCTGGTCACAGCCCTTGGCCTCAGTCCATCATCGATCCAGGACTTCACCTGCCCGTAAACATTGGTTTTCCAGTCTTTCTTATGCCCTTCCAAAATCCACTCCTTGAGCCAGGATTCGTACTGATCCAATGGAAGGAACCAGTGTTTTGTTTCCTTAAGGGTTGGAGTAGCTCCCGTAATTGCAGATTTCGGATTTATAAGATCGGTAGCATTATGGCTGGTCCCACACTTTTCGCACTGGTCTCCATAGCTCTCCTCGTATCCACACTTGGGGCAGGTGCCCACCACAAACCTGTCGGCAAGAAACTGGCCTGCCTCCTCATCGTAAAGCTGCTGATTGGTCTCTTCTATGAATTTATCTTCATTGTATAATTTCCTGAAAAATTCGGAAGCTGTCTTATGATGGATCTCTGCTGAAGTCCGGGAATAATTGTTGAAGGAGATCCCAAATTCCTCAAAGGAATCCTTGATTATCTTGTTGTATTTATCCACCACATCCTGGGGCGAAACACCTTCTTTTTTTGCCTTAATGGTAATCGGTACGCCGTGCTCATCACTTCCGCAGACGAAAGCAACGTCCTGGCCCTGCATTCTCTGGAAACGGGCATAAATATCTGCAGGCACATACACCCCCGCCAGATGGCCAATATGAATGGGCCCATTGGTGTAAGGCAAAGCTGCAGTGATAGTAAATCTCTTAGGTGAATTCATTAAAATAGGAATCGTTTTTAGTGGCTGTAAAGTTAAGTAACTACGGCCGATTACGCGTTAAATTCTTGCAAAACCGAACTCGAATGCTGCAATAGTTTCTACTTTTAAAAGAAAATACCGACATGCGAATATTTTTGATGCTTGGCCTTATACTGGTCCTTGCCTCCTGCAAGAGCAAAAAGATTACTGCCGAATCCCCTCAGCGTTTCGTCATAGAGAATCTTGCTAACATATCTTCCGCTGAAGAGTTAAAGAAAATATATCCCAATGCTCAAATTAAGGAAGGGACTGATATGTTTGAGGAAGGAACCGTGGAAAGGGCCTACAGTATATTATTTCCCAATACTGAAAATGAGGTGCTGATAACCTGGGCAGATAAAATGCGAAGCGAGATCCACAGCATCAGGGTGGAGAACGCGGGGGACTGGAAATCCAGATCCGGCATCAGCATAGGCACTCCCTACAAGGCCCTGGTCGAGATGAACGGCCCCATAAAATTCTACGGCTTTGGCTGGGATTACAGTGGAGCCGTAGACTGGAACAACGGGAAATTTGCCGATTCCAATATTCGCGTCTTTCTGGCTCCCGCGAGTACCCCTCCCAATAAATTCTATGGTGATGGCGTTATTGAAGCCACAGAAGAAGAGATCGAAGCGCTCGACCTGAGTGTTCAGGCGATTTTGTTTCAGAAACCTGAAAGATAACATGGCTCAACACAATGAACTTGGGAAGAAAGGCGAAGAAATGGCAGTAGCCTATCTCCAGGAAAAAGGATATGAGATCGTCTCCCGAAATTTCCGTTACCAGAAAGCTGAAGTGGATATTATTGCCAGAAAAGAGGGCGTCCTGGCAGTGGTGGAGGTGAAGACCCGCAGCAGTCCCGATTTCGGCGCCCCCGAAGACTTTGTAAAACGAAGACAGATCAATTCCCTGGTCAATGCCATAGACTATTTTGTCAATGACCACGAACTCGATGTCGACGTGCGTTTCGATATCATTGCGATCGTTAAAAACGAATCCGGCACAGAGGTCCAGCACCTGGAGGATGCCTTCATATACTTCTAAGACCTCTTAAATCCTTTTTATGCAAACCGAACGGGCAGATCTTGTCAATTTACTTCCCGAAGGAGGTACTGTCCTGTATTTCGGCCCCATTTTAACACCCGAAGTAGCAGCACGATATTTTTATATCCTGTTGGAAACCCTCGACTGGAAGCAGGACGAACTGACCATCTTCGGAAAACGCCATCTTACCAAACGCAGGACGGCCTGGCACGGTGACAAAGCTTTTCTGTATACTTATTCCAACTCCACCAAGAAAGCACAGCCCTGGACAGAAGAATTGCTGGAACTAAAGGATTTGGTTCAGAAGGAAACCGGCACCAGTTTCAACTCGTGTTTGCTGAACCTTTACCATTCGGGTGATGAAGGGATGTCCTGGCATTCCGATAACGAAAGGGAGCTGGGGCCACAACCTGAAATCGCTTCCCTTAGCCTGGGTGCTGAAAGGAAATTTTCCCTGAAGCTCCGCGAGAAAAAGACCAGGGTCTCCGTTCAACTGGAAAACGGAAGCCTACTGTTAATGAAGGATGCAACCCAGGAGAACTGGCTGCATTCCCTTCCAAAAACCACAAAGGTTAAAGAACCAAGGATAAATCTGACTTTCAGAAACATCATCCACTGATTTCTTCAGCTCTTCCGGCCCCTGAAACCATCCCACCTCTATTCAGGCTTAACGAAATCCAAAGGCTTCAAAGACTCCAGCGCCTTATTCACCGTAGTCACCTTTTCAAAGGTTAGCAGCAGCCTCAGGCCTGCCCGCGTCTGCTTTTCCTTCATTTTTACAGCCCCGGGATGCGACTGCACATATTGCAGGACCCTTGTAAAGGCAGGGCTCTGATAAAAGCTGGACTGCTGGTCGGCAATGAAATATCCCACCAGTTTCCCCTGCTTCATCACAATCCTCTCCAGCCCTATTTTCGAGGCAATCCATTTGATGCGAACGCTGTTCAGCAGGTCTTCCGCCGGCCTGGGCAGCTCCCCGAACCGGTCCAGCAGCTCTGCCTCGAACTTCTTCAGCTCCTCCTCGGTCTTCAGCCCGTTGAGCTGAGTATAAAGATTCAGCCGCTCCGAAATGTTGTTGATGTAGTCATCGGGG
>CBFGYW010000068.1:0-7227 GCA_965653085.1 uncultured Salinimicrobium sp. | reverse complement strand
CTTATCAGGAATTACAATAGCCTCATAGTTCGTCAGAGAAACTTCGCTCATCAGCCGATAAAATGAACGTTGTATATCGAGGGGTAGATAACCCCATGACCATCTCCATTCCCGGAGTGGGTAGTGTAACTGCCAATGCTCCCGGGCTTAGACCTGCGGGAGGTGCCGGGCAATACGTGATGAACGTGACCACACTTCAGGCAAGGGAAGTTACCATTAACGTAAGTGGAAAACTTCCCGGGGGAGAAACCGTGTCCGACAGCAAGACCTTCAGGGTAAAAGATATCCCTACTCCGGTTGGAACTGTCAGAGGAGAATCAGGAACTGTGAGGATGCAGCGAGGAAACCTGGAGATCTCCACTATTGGAGCAAACCTTCCCGATTTCGACTTCGAACTTGGTCTTAGGGTAACCGGATTTAAATTTAAAGTCCCAGGACAGCCTACAATTCAGGTACGTGGGCAACAGCTTGATGCTGCTGCTAAGAATGCACTTAAGCGTGCCGGCCGTGGGGAAGCTGTTCAAATTTTTGATATTGAAGCCCAATTGGCAGGAAATACCAGCTATAAGCTGAAGCAAGTATCCCCTGTTATTGTGGAGCTGACAAACTAATTAAAATGATATTATGAACTGGAACCGTTTTTATGTTGGATTTTGCGGACTGCTCGTTTCGGTATCTTCTTTCGCCCAGAATAATATTCTGAATGCCGAAACTCCCGATGAGATCGGTGCGCCTACGGCGGCAGAGATAAAGTATGGAGAGGATGAGCCCCTGGAATACGGGTATGTTGACGATCGTGACATCCTGTGGTCCAAAACCACCTGGGAAGTTATAGATCTGGATGAGAGGGTGAATTTTCCCTTATACTATCCTGTAGATACCAACCAGATCGGAGGTACCCGGCGCTCACTATATGATGTGCTGGTAGCCAACATCAAGAACGGGAAAATTCCCAATATCTATGCTGATTCCTACTTCAATGATAAAAGAACTCTGAAGGATATCGGTGCCGCTCTTTCCAAGGTCGATACAACCGATCTGGGAATTGAACAGTACAATGCGGGAGAGCAGATAGATCCACAGTACATCAGCCGAAGGGATATCTCTTCAGCCGATATTATGGAATATCGCATCCGCGGCATCTGGTATTTCGACAAGCGTCAGGCAGAATTGAAATACAGATTGCTGGGAATCGCTCCCGTGGCCCCTGATGTTAACTTTATAGATTCTGAAGATCCGCAGCTGGTGGAGCTGTACTGGGTCTGGTTCCCCAGCGCTCGCGAGGTGCTCAATGAGAACTACGCCTTCAACAGCGAGAACACATCGCAACCCATCTCCTTCGACCATTTATTGAATGCCCGAAGGTTCAATGCGGTGATTTATGCCGAAGACAACGTACAAGGGGACCGGCAGGTCAATGAGTACATCAGCAACAACGCCTTTATGCAGCTGCTGGAGTCTGAACGCATCAAAGAGCAGATACGGAACTTTGAACAGGATATGTGGAATTATTGATACAGAAAGCCCTTCGAAAGAAGGGCTTTTTTTTATTTCCGTTCTTAAACCTTGTTCTCCCTTAAAATTCCCCTTTACTCTCTGCCTTAAATAAAATACCTTTGTCCCATGCTGGACTATATAATTGTTGGCTTGGGCCTCAGTGGAGCTGCCCTGGCTTCAAAACTGCAGGAGAGAGGCTGCAGTTTCAAAGTTTTTGATGACGGGAAAATGAATTCTTCAAAGGTGGCAGGAGGAATGATGAATCCCGTAATCCTCAAGCGCTTTACCCTTGCCTGGAATGCCGACGAACAGTTGGCTACTGCGCTTGCCTTTTATTCTGCCCTCCAGAAAAAGCTGGGGACACAATTCCTGCAGCCGGTGGAGCTTTACAGAAGGTTTTCATCTGCCGAAGAACAGAACAACTGGTTTGAAGCCGCAGATAACAAAAGGCTGTCTCCCTTTCTCGACACCGAACTTAGATATGATTTATCCGCTGCTATTCCCGCCCCACACGGATTTGGTAGAGTCAGAGAGACCCAGAGGCTGGATACCCAGGCATTCCTGATTGCCTACGCCTCTTACCTCAGCTCGGAAGGTTTACTGGAAACAACAGATTTCCAGTATTATGACCTGGTAATTTCCGAAGGGCAGGTCGAATACCAGGGCTTGAAGTCTAAAAGGATAATTTTCTGTGAAGGTTTCGGCATCCGCAGGAATCCTTTTTTCGGCTACCTGCCCCTCACCGGGAACAAAGGAGAGTACATCATCATCCATGCGCCCGAATTAAGGCTTCAGGAGACAATTAAATCCTCCGTCTTCATTTCTCCTGCCGGAAAAGACAATTATGCCGTAGGAGCCACTTATAGCAATTCTGACAAGACTCCTGAGCCTACCCAGGCTGCAAGGGAGGAACTGGAATCAAAACTGCAGAAACTCATTACTGTGCCTTACAAGGTGATCCATCAGGTTGCTGGCATCCGGCCCTCGATTCAAGACCGTCGGCCCTTGGTCGGTATCCATCCAAAATATGACAATCTTTTCTGCTGTAACGGCTTCGGGAGCCGGGGCGTGATCATTGCACCTACTGCAGCAGAATATCTTCTGAAAAACATTGAGGAAGGGGATGCCCTCCCGGCAGAAATCGACCTTGCCAGGTTTACCAGGAAGTGGTTCAAATAAAATTCAGCTTCCTCCGGCGACTTATTTCGTAGTTCCTACTTTCCCCGCGTTCCTGTCGTAACTGAAGAAGAAATTCACCCAGATATTCCTCGAAACCCTTACGATCACCGGAAGGAAGACAAAAAGTACGGCCACGATGATAAAGAAGGTGTTGAGAAGGGATACATCCAGGAAAAGGTATGGGATCACAAAAGCCGGAGTGGCAAAGGCGATTCCCACTCCATAGCTCACATACATGGCGCCAAAAAAGAAGGAAGGCTCCATCTTGTATTTGGTATGACAATTGGAACAGCGTTCGTGCATGTCAAATAATCTGGAGACATGGTAAGGGTTATCATCCTTATACATGCTCTCCTCATGACACACCGGACATGTACCTGTAAGGATGCTGTATAATTTGTTGCCTTTCAGGTTGTTTAATAAATTCATGGGGGGCTTTTTTTAACTGTGTAAAAATAAGCATCTTTGCAAAAAATTACTAGGGAATGTTGAATATTCATAATCTGTCTGTTTCCTTTCAGGGGGAATACCTTTTCGAGGAGATCACCTTCAGGCTGGGAGCAGGCGACAGGGTTGGACTGATAGGGAAAAATGGCGCTGGAAAATCCACCCTGCTGAAGATTCCTTCAAAGGAAATGGAGCCCGATACGGGGCAGATAGCTTCAGATAAAGATCTGAAGATCGGATTTCTGAAGCAGGATATAGATTTCGTGGAAGGCCGAACCGTGCTGGAGGAATCTTATCAGGCCTTTGAAGAGATCAAGAAACTTGAAAAGAAGCTGGATGAGATCAACCACCATCTGGCGGTGCGCACCGATTACGAGAGCGAGATCTACCACCAACTGATGGTCGACCTAAACGATGTGCAGCACCAGTACGAGATCCACGGAGGCTACAACTATCAGGGGGAAACCGAAAGGATTCTTATGGGACTTGGTTTCAAGAGGGAAGACTTCGGAAAACTTACCGATACCTTTTCCGGAGGCTGGAGGATGAGGATCGAGCTGGCAAAGCTCCTGCTGCAGGACAACGACATCCTGCTGCTCGATGAGCCAACCAACCACCTCGACATCGAATCCATCATCTGGCTTGAAGGCTTCCTGAACAATTATGCCGGGGCCGTGGTGATCGTTTCGCACGATAAGATGTTTCTCGACAACGTTACCAACAGGACCATTGAAATCTCCCTAGGAAGGATCTATGACTATAACAAGCCCTACACCAAGTACCTGGTGCTAAGGGAAGAATTACGCACTCAGCAGCTGGCTTCGCAGAAGAACCAGGAGAAACAGATCCAGCAGACCGAAAGGCTGATCGAGAAATTCCGTGCCAAGGCTTCCAAGGCGAGTATGGCGCAGTCTCTTATCAAGAAGCTGGACAAGGTGGAGCGCATTCAGGTGGATGAAGACGACAACAGCGTGATGAACCTGAAGTTCCCTGTTTCTGTCACCCCGGGGAAGGTGGTGATCGAGGCGGAGGGTATTTCCAAGAGCTACGATGAAAAAAATGTACTTCAGAATATAAACCTGCTGATAGAGCGCGATTCCAAAACGGCGTTCGTAGGGCAGAACGGGCAAGGGAAATCTACCTTGGCCAAGATAATAGTTGGCGAAGTGGAACATAAAGGTTCCCTGAAACTGGGGCACAACGTGCAGATAGGTTATTTCGCCCAGAACCAGGCAGAATATCTCGACGGAACTAAAACAGTTCTGGATACGATGATCGATGCTGCCAATGAATCCAACCGTGCCAAGGTGAGGGATATTCTAGGTTCCTTCCTTTTCCGCGGAGACGAGGTGGAGAAGAAGGTCCGCGTGCTTTCAGGAGGGGAAAGAAACCGCCTGGCCCTGGCCAAGATGCTGTTGCAGCCCTTTAACGTGCTGGTAATGGATGAGCCTACCAACCACCTCGATATTAAATCCAAGAACGTACTGAAGGATGCGTTGATCAGCTTTGAAGGTACGCTGATCCTTGTTTCCCACGACAGGGATTTCCTTCAGGGACTCACCAACAAGGTGTATGAGTTCAAGGACCATAAGATCAAGGAATACCTGGGTGACATCGACTTCTACCTGGATCAGCGCAAGGTGGAAAACCTTCGGGAGGTGGAGAAACGCGATGTGGTAAAGGAAGTTCCCAAAGAAAACAGGAAGGACAACTATCAGAATCAGAAGAAACTGAAGTCCCTGAACAACAAGCTCAGTAATGTCGAGGCTTCAATTAGCAAACTGGAGAAGGAGATAGAGAAAGCCGACCTGGAGCTTGCTTCCAACTATCAGAAGGTGGCGAAACCCGATTTTTTCAAGACTTACGAAAGCAAGAAGAAGGAACTTCAGGATGCAATGCAGAAGTGGGAGCAGATCACCGAGGAACTCGAGACGTATTCTTAACAGGATGGAATATAAAAGTAAAACGGCAACCTCAGGGTTGCCGTTTTTGTTATTACGGGAGGAAGGGAATTCAGGAATATTCTTTTTAAATTTGAGGAAACAGAAGAAAGCCCGGGATGTACGAACATTTTTTCCAATGCCCCCACTGCTGGGAGGAAATCTCCATGATGCTGGACCCCTCGGTCTCCAGCCAGACCTACGTGGAGGACTGCGAGGTATGCTGCAATCCCTTGGAAATACATGCCGAATTTGAAGAAGGGGAGCTGAAGGGATTTGAGGTACAGAATATTGAACAGTGACAAATTCCTTTCTTCATGGACTCAGACAGATCAAGAACATTTATCCCCAACCGTTTCAAGGAACACGTAAAATCGGATAATGAAGCCGACAAATATCTGTTCTCCAATTCCCGGAATGATTTTGTCATTTATTCCATTGAAATCTGGCTCAAACATCTCACCCCTCCCATTTACCCGCATCGTAAATCCGTCACCAGCTTCCTTTTCCTCAGCTCCGGCCAGGCCGAGAAGACCTGCGGACTTGACAATTACAAGGTGGAGAAGAATAGTGTGATGGTCGTGCCCCAGGGCTACCTTACCAGCACCCCGGAAATCTCTGCAGATGCCACAGGCTTCTACTGCCATTTCGATTTTTCCATTTTCCCGGTCTGGCCTATCCAGAATCTGAAGAAGATGTTCCCCTTCCTCTTCACCGACGAACACCCCTTATTTGTGCTCGACGAGGTTTCTTCAAAAGCCGTGATATTTCTATTGCAACGCCTGGAACTGGAATACCTGAACAACCGGGAGGCGCTGGACTTCAATCTCATCAGCAGTTATCTGGTATGTGCTTTTCAGGAAATGAAATTGTTTTATCCTGATGAACATTCAGTGAAATCTTCCAGGAATGCACAGATCACCAGCGAGTTCAAAGAACTCCTTTATAACGGAATAAAAGATTCAAAATCGGCGGCTGAATTTGCCGAAAAGCTGAATATTTCACCAAACCACCTGAACAAATCCGTAAAAGCCACCACAGGGAAGACGGCCAAGGAGCTGATAAATGAAGCCCTTATCCTGGAGGCGAAGAACCTGCTGTTCGAAACTGAACTCAGCATTGGCGAGGTGGCTTTGGAAATGGGGCTGGAAGACCCGGCTTACTTTTCCCGACTCTTCAGGCAGCATTCCGGAATGACACCCCAGCAGTTCCGTAAAATGATTGAAAAATCCTAATAAGGGATTAGTATCTCCACGCCTGTTCCTAAGACATTTCCCGAAATTTGTAGTGTAAATTTTCAACAAAATCTAAATCAAAATGAACACGCAGCTTTTTACAGTTTCAGTCGCCTTACTGATGGCTTTTACAGGGTTGGATACAGAGGGGAATACAACAAGCGAGGCCCCCGTAGCCTTAGAGGTGGAGCAGCCCGTAAAGACCATTGTCATCAATTCCAACGACCAGATGAAATTCGATCTTTCAGAGATACGGGTGAAGGCAGGGGAGAAGATCAAACTTACGCTAAACCACAAAGGCAAATTCAAGAAAGATGTAATGGGACACAACTTCGTGCTGCTGGCAGCCGGAACCGATGTGGCCAAATTTGCTACTGCAGCGATGAGTGCCAAGGCAACGGAATATATTCCTGCCAAAGGAGCGCTGGCCCACACCAAACTGATTGGAGGTGGCGAATCTACTACCATAGAATTTACTGCCCCAAAGAAGGGAACCTACGATTTCATCTGCAGTTTTCCTGGTCATTATTCCATCATGAAAGGCAAGTTCATAGTGGAGTAATTCTGTTTCCTTTCTCTGGAAAGCCGCAACCCGTCCGGATTGTGGCTTTCTTTTTTACAAAGTGATTTAAAATTAGTACCTTATTCTAAACCAATTCAGAAAATATGGAAAAAAAGAAGCCTCTAAAGCGACATAAAGCCATCATCCCCCTCAGTCGGGAACATCACCACACCCTGCTACTCTGCTGGAAGATCAGGAAAGGATTTTCCAAGGGAGTGTCACCCGAAAGGATGAAGCATTATTGCGACTGGTTCTTTGAGAGCCATATCCTTCCGCATTTCAAAATTGAGGAAGCCTACCTTTTTCCCATCCTCGGAAATGAGGATGAAATGATAAAACGCGCCCTTGCCGAACACCGAAGGCTGGA
>CBFGYW010000067.1:0-7285 GCA_965653085.1 uncultured Salinimicrobium sp. | reverse complement strand
GGTGCGAGTATGGAGGATATCGGTACCGATTCTGAATCTTATAAAATTCTTCTGAACTTAGGTGTCCCCCCTTCCCAGGCGGCTCAATTTGCAGAGGGAGCACCAACATATTGGGGAGACCAGACAATAGTAGCTGCGCCGGCCTATATAGGTGCCACTGTAATATTTTTCTTCGTACTCGCCCTTTTTCTGGTGCGGGGCCGACTGAAATGGTGGATCGTGGGAGGTTCCATTCTGGCCCTGCTGCTTTCCTGGGGCAGGAATTTCAGTTTCCTCACCGAATTCTTCATTGAATTCGTACCGCTTTACAACAAGTTCAGGGCTGTATCTTCCATTCAGGTGATCATCGAGCTCTGTATTCCCATTTTAGCGGTAGTCGGGTTATCCAAATTATTCTATTCCGAAAGAACCGAGCAGGATAAGTTTCATGCCCTGAAGTGGTCTGCCATCATTGTAGCCGGCCTGGGCGTAGTCTTTCTGCTGTTCAAGGGCATTTTATTCAGTTTTTCAGGGGCAATGGATGCAAACCTGCAGCATCTGGGTCCGGAATTCCTGAGGGCTCTAAAGGAGGACAGAAAAGCAATGTTTTCCTCAGACACTATCCGTTCACTTGTATTCGTTCTTTTATCTGCAGGGGTTATCTGGTTCTTCCTGAAAGAAAAGATCAGCAGAAACCTCGCTTTGGGGCTTCTGGGGCTGCTTATTATTCTCGACTTGGTTGCTGTAGACCGAAGGTATGTCAATAACGACGATTTTGTGAATTCCAGAATGATGGAAACGCCCTTCCAGGCAACTCCAGCAGATCTTCAGATAATGGAGGATACCACCCATTACCGGGTGCTGGATCTTTCGGGGAATCCCTTTAATACCGGGCGCACCTCCTTCTTCCACAAATCCATTGGAGGTTATCATGCCGCAAAACCTGGAAGAATTCAGGATCTCTTCGACTTCCATATTGCCGAAAATAATCTTGAAGTTCTCAATATGATGAACACAAAATATTTCATTGTACCGGGGGAACAGGGGCTTTCAGCTCAGCAAAACCCTGATGCCAATGGAAATGCCTGGTTCGTGGAGAATGTAATGCTGGTGGACAATTCGAATGAAGAGATCATGGCGCTGGAGAATGTCAACACCAAGGAAACTGCGATCTTAAACCGAAAGTTTGAAGAGTATCTGCCTTCCAAAGGTTTTAATGCAGATGAGCCCGCTGAAATCGAACTGGTAGAATATTCTCCGAATGAGCTGACCTACGAATATTCTGCGGAGGGAGAACAATTGGCCGTCTTTTCAGAGGTGTATTACTCAGATGGCTGGCAGGCCTATATAGATGGTGAGAAAGCTCCGCACTTCAGGGCGGATTATGCATTGAGGGCAATGGTGGTTCCCGGTGGGGAACACAGCATCGTCTTCAGATTCGAGCCCCAGGTAGTTGAAACCGGAAGTACGATTGCCCTTGCCAGTTCCATTCTGCTGGGCCTTGCCCTGTTGGGTGGTCTGTACTTTGGTTTCAGAAGAATTTCTACTTCAGAAGAAACAGAATAAAGACGATGGAAAAAGTCCTGATCATCACGTATTATTGGCCTCCATCCGGGGGACCGGGGGTACAGCGATGGCTGAAATTCGTGAAATATCTGCGGGATTACGGAATAGAGCCGGTGGTTTATGTGCCGGAGAATCCGCATTATCCTTTGCTGGACGAAAGTCTGGCGACCGAAATTCCCAGGAACCTTGAGATCATCAGGAAACCTATTTTTGAGCCTTATTCCATTGCGTCCCTTTTTTCAAAGAAGGACACGGAGAAAATCAGTTCCGGACTTATTCCTGACGAAGAAAAACAGGGGCTGCTTCAGAAAATGATGCTTTACATCAGAGGCAACTATTTCGTGCCAGACGCGAGAAAATTCTGGGTGAAGCCTTCCGTGGAATTTCTGCTGGAGTATCTCGAAGAAAATAAGATAAGGACTGTCATCACCACTGGTCCACCACATAGCCTGCATCTGATTGGATTAGGATTAAAAGAGGAACTTGATATCCGCTGGATTGCCGACTTCAGGGATCCCTGGACAAGTATAGGCTATCACGACCAGCTGAAACTAACTTCTGCGACAAAGGAGATACATAAGGAAATGGAAAGCCGGGTGCTTCAGGCTGCAGACCAGATCATTACCACCAGTTTCACGACGAAGCGGGAATTTAAGGAGATCACCACGACCCCGATTACGGTAATCACCAATGGGTATGACGTTGAAAGGATAGACAGGCCCGCCCTGGATGATCATTTCAGCATTTCCCACATTGGCTCGCTTCTGGCTGGAAGGAATCCGCAGAACCTGTGGAAGGCTTTGGCTGAACTTAATTCAGAAAATGAAGCTTTCAGAAAGGATTTCAGGTTAAAGCTGGTTGGCGCAGTAGGGGAAGGGGTGTTGGATTCGATAAAGAAGGCAGGCCTGGAATCAAACCTGGAATTAAAGGGCTATGTCTCGCATAAAAAAGCCCTGGAGCTGCAGCAAGCCTCACAGCTTCTTCTGCTGATAGAGATTGATAGCCTTGAGACCACAGGAATCATTCCGGGGAAACTTTTTGAATATATGGTTGCCAACAGGCCTATTCTTGCAGTAGGGCCAGCGAATGCAGATATCCAGAAGATAATTACCGAAACCAATACCGGGAAGTTCTTCGGCTATTCTGAAAAGAATGAGATCAAGGAATTCATTTTAAGCAGCTATAATTCCTTCAAACAGGGAGAATTGAAGACTTATCCTATCGGTCTTCAGAAATACAGCAGAAAGGCTCTTACGGGCGAACTTGCCAAACTCCTGAAATAAGCTATGGGAATAGTCTTCAAGCAGTCGGCAAAGAATCTTATCACCACCTACCTCGGTTTTGGAATTGGGGCAATAAACACTCTGTTTCTATACACCAATTTTCTGCAGCAGGAATATTATGGTCTGGTGAGTTTCCTGCTTTCGGCTGCCAATCTTATCTGGCCCCTGATGGCCTTCGGGGTGCATAATACGCTTGTAAAGTTCTACTCTGCCTATGATACCAGGGAAGAGAAAGATAAGCTGCTTAGCATGATCCTGTTCCTGCCTGTGCTTATCTCCATATTACTGGGAGTTCTTGGCATTTTCACCTATGATCTGTTGCTTGATTACTTCTCTGAAGGGAACGCGCTGGTGCAGCCTTATATATGGCTGATCTTTGTTCTGGCGCTGGCTACGGCCTATTTTGAAGTCTTTTTTGCCTGGTCCAAGGTGAATTACCAAAGCGTGTTTGGAAACGTGATGCGGGAGGTTTTTCATCGGGTGTGTATTTCCCTGCTGCTGCTCTGCGTTTTCTTTGACTGGTTGACAGTGGAAAATTTCATTTACTGTATTTCAGCGGTTTTCGTGCTGCGGGCATTGCTGATGATGCTCTATGCCTTCAGGCTTTACTTCCCGGTCCTAAGGTTCTCTTTTCCGAAGAATAGGGTATCTGTCCTGAAATATTCAGCCCTGATCTTAATTGCCGGGTCGGTGGCTGTGGCTCTTCTGGATCTTGATAAAGTAATGATCGAACACTTTCTCCCGATAGAGAATGTTGCCATTTATGGGATTGCCATTTACATTGCTTCTGTGATTGGGGTGCCTTCCAGAGCGATGCACCAGATCACTTATCCTTTGACCGCGAGTTTATTGAATAAAAGGGATAAGGTAGGCCTTAAGGACCTTTACCAGAAGAGTTCCATCAACCTGCTGGTGATTAGCGGATTTATTTTTCTGTTGATCGTTACGAACATCCGGCAGGTTTATGAGCTGATACCTGAGGAGTACCAGCTTTCGTTTTCCATAGTGATTCTTATTTCCTGCGCCAAGCTGTTCGACAACCTGTTAGGGAACAACAACAGTATCCTCTTTAATTCGGATTATTACAGGCTGGTACTGGTAATTGGTGTGGCACTGGCTATTCTGGCCTTTCTGCTGAACCTGATGTTAATACCAGAGCTGGGTTTATTTGGAGCTGCTCTCGCAACCTTTTTAGCGCTCTCGATCTATAATCTTTCGAAAATCTATGTTGTGATCTGGAAATTCAAAATACACCCCTTTACAAAACGAACACTCTGGGGATTAATATCTATCCTGCTGTTTACCCTTGCCTTTTATTTCTGGGATTTTCCTTTTCACCCTGTCATCAATATTCTGTTGAAGTCGATTATTCTCGCTTTGCTTTATCTTCCTGTTATCTACAGCCTGAAGATTTCCGGCGATATCAATTTCCTACTGGAGAAGGTTCTGAAAAGGAATTAGGTGGATAGTACTGCCAAACAACAATGCCTTCATTCCGTAGAACTTCCTCGTTATATTCATAAAAAGAAATCCCCAAAGCTTTTACACTCCAGGGATCTCTCAACTAACCAACCAAAAATCTAACTATGAAACTAGCCTCTTCCTCTCGAACTTCGGGAAGTCGAGGTCTTCTCATTCGTATTTGCAGGAGTGCCGGAGCTCCTGATCACTGTCTCTGCACGTTTTACTTCGGGCTGCGCAGGCACTCTCTGTACATTTGTACTGCTCTTGGTATCTCTACGGATACTTCTTTCCACAGGAACCCTTTCATTGCTGTTGACCTTTACAGGGGTATCCGCAGCTCTTTCCACCTGTCTTTGAGTAGGAACACTTTCAGTCCTGGTCCTTACGGCTCTTGAATTATTTGCATCGTCATTAACTGTAGCTCTTCTCGCTGTAGTAGTCGATCTGCTGCTGTTATCAGCGCTGCGTACATTTGAAGTTCTATCTCTATCAGTATTCCTGTTGCTCCTCACATTGGAATCTGTCTGGCCTGCGGAATAATCACTTCTGCTGTCTCTGATATCCCTCTGGCCTTCAGTTCTGCTTCCGCGGTTATAAACCACGATATTATCACCAGGCCTGTAATAAGTATTCCTATAGTTCTGATTGTAGTTCTTTTTGTAATAGTTCTTATAGGAACTGTATTTTATCCTTGTAGGATAGTAATACGCCCGATAAGGCTGGCCATATACAATGCTGTACTGGTGGTAGGGCGGCCTGTAAAAATGATGCCATGGCCGTGGGATATACCTGTGATTGTAGCGATTGATATAACCTGAATAATGGGTGTACTGGTTGTATGGGTTGTAATGAACATGCAGATTCCCTATTCTTGAAATCCTTCCGAAACTGTTGTAACTAATAAAAACACTACCTGCCTGGATGATTCGTCCGTAGTAATCGTAATATACAGGCACGCTTTCTATCTGGACCACTGCTCCGTAATCATCATACTGGACAAAAGGATCGTAGTTATATCCGGCGTTGTAGCTCATATTTAAATGAGGGTTTATTCTGGATAGCTTTATCCCGCGGGGATTGTACAAAAAGTCGAATTGCCCATCGGGATAGACTGCAAATTCAACGTTGCGTTCAACGAAAATAAAGGGTTCTCCATAGCTGTAGGGACTGCTGCCAGCAGCTGAAGATCTGGGGGCTGCCACAGTTGAGAATCCAACCACCAGGAGGGCAATGATTAAGGAAATTTTTTTCATGATCAGAGGTTTAATATTAATTAAAGGCGGTTGTTTTAGTACTTATTATAATTCAAAGTGCGTGCCACTTTTTAAAATTAGGAAACCCCGAAGGCAAAAGCACGACGGGGTTTCCAAACTAACCAACCAAAAAAATTATTAATTAACTAACTAAACTAAGAATAAGATTATCTAGCAATTATATTATAGGAATCAAAGGCTGTGCCAATCATTTATTTCCTGGTATAATTTTTCTGGTCTTAATTCCTGAATATTTTAAATGGGTAATTTTTCCTTAAGAAAGGGAGCTGTATAAGACTTCTCATTTTCAGCAACTTCCTCTGGGGTGCCTGAAGCAATGAGGAAACCTCCCTTTTCCCCGCCTTCCAGCCCCAGGTCGATTACATGATCTGCACACTTTACAAGATCCATATTGTGTTCTATGACTACTACGGAATGTCCTTTAGCAATAAGGGCATTAAAAGACTTTAGCAGTTTTTGGATATCATGGAAATGCAGACCTGTAGTGGGTTCATCAAAAATGAAGAGGGTCTTCTCCGTAGTTGTTCCTTTTACGAGGAAGGAAGCTAGCTTTATGCGCTGCGCCTCACCCCCTGAAAGGGTGGAGGAGCTTTGCCCAAGCTGAACATAGCCCAGTCCTACATCCTGAAGGGGCTGCAGCTTATTTGTTATTCTGCTTTCACCGTGTTCCGCGAAAAATGCAACCGCATCATCTATGGTAAGGTTGAGGATCTCATCGATATTCTTTCCTTCAAAGTTAACTTCCAGAATTTCCTTCTTGAAGCGCTTCCCGTTACAGGTCTCGCACACCAGGTGCACGTCAGCCATAAATTGCATTTCTACCGTAACTTCACCTTCCCCTTTGCAGGTTTCGCAGCGGCCTCCTTCAACATTAAAGGAGAAATGTTTGGGTTTATATCCTCTTATGTCTGATAACTTCTGATTTGAAAAGAGATTCCGGATATCATCATAAGCCTTAATATAGGTCACAGGGTTGGATCTGGAGGATCTTCCAATAGGATTCTGATCCACGAACTCCACAGAAGCAATGTTTTTAAAAGAACCTTCAATTTTTGTAAACTGTCCCGCTTTTTCTCCAAATCCGCCCACTTCCCTGCACATGGCCGGGTAGAGGATCTTCTTGATCAAGGTACTTTTTCCACTTCCCGAAACTCCGGTTACCGCAGTGAAAACGCCCAGAGGAAAGCGGACATCAATATTTTTAAGGTTATTTTCCCGAGCTCCAATTATATCTACATAATACTTGGACGTTCTTCTTTTTTCAGGAACCTTAATTTCCATGGATCCGTTGAGATATTGTGCCGTCAGCGAATCGGATTCCAGTATTTCCTCAAAATTTCCGGTAGCCACAACCTCACCCCCGTTTGTTCCTGCCTCAGGGCCTATATCTATAATGGCATCAGCAGCTTTCATTATATCTTCATCATGTTCCACTACTATTACCGTATTCCCCAGATCCCTGAGGGACTTCAGGACCTCGATCAGTTTCAAGGTGTCCTTGGGATGTAAGCCTATGGACGGTTCGTCCAGAATATACATTGACCCTACAAGGCTGCTTCCCAGGGAGGTGGCCAGGTTGATCCTTTGCGACTCCCCTCCTGAAAGGGTATTTGATCTTCTGTTCAGGGTCAGGTAATTCAGTCCTACCTTAGATAGGAAGTTCAGGCGGTTCCTTATTTCCTCAAGCAGGCGTGTCGCTATTTTCGTGTCGTTGTCGCT
>CBFGYW010000066.1:0-7318 GCA_965653085.1 uncultured Salinimicrobium sp. | reverse complement strand
GATGACAAAATAGGCCATCAGCACAGCCGCGGGAAGTTCAATGGAAGAGATAATGGCCCCAAGCCCAACATTTATCTTCGGCATCCCCGCAGTGTACAGAATAGGAGGCAGGATGGTACCAAAAAGTGCAAGTACCAGCCCCCATTTCAGAAGGATATCCGGATTGAACTGCTCCAGCAGGAAAGGTAACAGCAGGATCGTCACCGTGAGCATCCCGCCCAGCATCATCCACAGACTCCGCCTCAGGGAAGGCAGATGCAGGGATACCTGATTCGAAGTAGAGATGGTCACGGTATAGGAGGCAGCTGCCAACAGTCCCCAGCCTATCCCCCGCCAGTCCACCTGGATGGAATCGAGCAGTAGATTTGTGGCGAGTACGGTTCCTGCAAGAATGGCTGCCACCGCTATGAGCTTCTGCAGCGATGGCTTCTTCCGGGTCATTATGGCTTCCAGTATCACCCCCATCCACACACTCTGCATCAGCAGGACTATCCCCACAGAAACCGAGATATACTTCACCGCCAGGTAATAAAACATACTGGTAAGCCCCAGGGAAGTACCTGCAGCCATCAGCTTCAGGATGCTTTTCACCTGCGGCTTTTCAGATCTTTCCCTCTTGTTCCTCACGAACAGCAGATTGATGATCAGCAGGCCGATAAGCCCCAGGAACATCTGGGAAAAAGTGATCTCATAGGAAGTATAACCTTCGGCGTAGGCCATTTTCACGAAGGTGGTAAGCATACCATAACTGGCTGCCCCCATGGCAACAAACAGGCTGCCTTTGAGTACGGAGTTGTTCATAACGGGAATAACAGGAGTGGGATAGGTCTATCCCTATTTTTGCGGCTGCAAAAGTAAGCAATTTAATTAGATTTCCCCTCCCCGAAGTATCTGCGAAAAATCAGCGCGATCTGCGCAATCCGCGGGAGATTTCACCTCCCAGAAAAATCAGCGAAAAATCAGCGAGATCTGCGCAATCTGCGGGAGTTTTTCACGAACCACCCTTAAACTCTCACCCTCTCAGCTCACTTCAAAATACCCCTGTACCTCTGTGGATCCCCCAGAATCCCCACAGCCTCCCGGATCTCAGGATTGTGCTGCACATAATACTCATACAGCCCCTCCTTATAAAAATACCGCTTGATGATCTCATCCGTCAGCAGGCTGCTGATCTCCTCTTTCTTCTCCTCCAGAGCCTCCTTCTTCGCGGCCTCCACCGCCTGCAGCATGGCCGAATACTCCCCCGCCAGTTCCTCATCAAGCCCCTCCTGAATAGAAGTCTCCAGCAACTCGGTAAGCTTTAACTCGGTGACGGTGTTGTAATCAAAGTTTTTATCCACCAGGTATTTTTTAAAGGCAGCAAAATCGGCATCAGTGAATTCAAAGGAATTCGGATCCTCCAGCTGGTGAGAATAATAATAGTCGTTTGCAAAGTCGAAGATCACGTGTTCCCGCACCAGGGCATCGGTGATACTGGAGTATTCAGAAGTTTCCAGACTCACATCAGGCATGATCCCGCCGCCGTCAAAGACCTTTCGCCCGTTGCGGGTGCTGAACTCATTGTAATCCTCCTTCCGGATCCTTACCGCATTCCCCTCCTGGTCCCGGTTCCAGTAATCCAGTGCCTGAATACATCTTCCGCTGGGGGTGTAATAGCGGGAGATGGTCACCTTCAGCTGGGTGCCATAGGTGAGGTCCTTCGGCCGCTGCACCAGCCCTTTTCCGAAGCTTCTGGCCCCGATGATCACCGCCCTGTCTAGGTCCTGCAGCGACCCGGCCACGATCTCACTGGCAGAGGCACTTCTGCCGTCTATGAGTACGGCCAGCGGAATTTCGGTATCTATGGCCTTGCGTGTGGTCGCATAGGATTTGTTGTATTTCTCGACCACCGACTTGGTAGTGGTGATCAGCTCCCCTTCAGGAACAAAGATGTTGCTTACATTGATGGCTTCGGAAAGCAGCCCACCCGGATTTCCGCGCAGGTCCAGGATGATCCTGGTTGCCCCCTGGTCCTTGAGCTCCTTTAGGGCCTGTACGGTTTCGGAAGAGGCGTTGCGGTTGAACTGCGTAAGGACGATATACCCAGTACCGTCCTGTAAGAGCTTGTAATAGGGCACCGCCTTGATTTCCACTGCCCCGCGAGTGAGGGTGGTGGTCCTGTTCTCCCCCTGCCGCTGGTAGGTGATCTGCACCTTCGAGTTTGGAGCCCCTTTCAGCAGTTCTCCCGCGTTTTCTTTGAAATCTGCTACCACTACATCATCTATCTTAATAATCTCGTCTCCGGCCTTTAAACCGGCCTTATCGGCAGGATAATCCTTATACGGCTCCACGATGATGATATGGTTGTTCCTGATGGCTACCGTGGCACCAATCCCGGTATACTCGCCCGAGTTATTGATCCTGGCCGTCTCCACGTCCTGCTCATTCCAGTAATGGGTGTAGGGGTCAAGGTCCTCCAGCATCCCGGTGATGGCAGCATCCATCAGCTCTGCCGGATTGGTCTCATCCACATAGTTCATGTTCAGCTCCTTGAACAGGGTGGTGAAGATCTCTATCTGCTTGGCGATCTCAAAGAAATCGGATTTATACCCATAGGAGGCGAACAACAGCAGCCCTGAAGCAAAGAGCAGAAGCAGTCTTTTGGAAATATTGGTCTTCATAGATTTCTTTTTTGTGGGTGATCGGAAGTCGGAAGACCGGTTGGCGCTACAACAGCTCTCTTTCACCGAATTTCTTCAGCAACTCCCGGGTTGCTTCGAAGATCCTGTGGTAGTCCTCTTTCTGTTTTCCGATATAGATGAACATAAAGGCAAAGGCTTTCCCGTTGCTGTTGACAAGATACTTATTTTTTCGAAAAGCTTCGCGCATAAGTCGCTTTAAATGAATGCGATCTACTGCTTTTTTGAAACTGCGCTTAGGCACCGAGACGGCGGTTTTATTTCCTGGAATCTGAAGCTCGTCCAGAGGCAGGTATACCAGTTTCAGTGGAAAGCGGGATATGGATTTCCCCTCGGCAAAAACGCGGTTGATAAGTATCTTGCTCTTGAGTTTCTCGGCTCTCCGAAGCTTTGGTCCATGGGGTAAATTTAGGGGATTTCTGTAAGACCACAGCCAATAATTGCGGTATGCGACCCACCAGGCACTAATCTTGTGCTTTCACTCAGTCAGATGGGCACGTCTACCCCTCAGCCTGATCCACCTTCTCCGACTTCCGTACGATATCTCTCACGATGGTGTCCAATTCCTCATAGGACCTGTGCAGGTGCTGCAGGATCTCGCTCTGGCTCATGACCTCGCAATCATCCATTTCCAGCAGTTCCAGCAGCCCTTTCATCCGGGCAAGGGGGGCGCGGACAAGATGGGACTGGTCCCAGGCTATTTCCCGCAACAGCTCATTCTGGTGCTGGATCCTTTTCATCGCCATCCGCGAATCGCTGGCATCCATGGCCGACCCCACCATCCGTATGGCCCTGCCCGAAGCATCCCTTACAATGAAGCCACGATCCACTATATAGGCGGTCTCCCCGTTTGCCTTTATCAGGCGGTATTCCTCCTTCCATTTCCGTTTATCCAGCTCCAGGACAGCGGCCTCAAGGGAGGATTTTACCCTCTCCCGGTCTTCCGGATGCAGTTTGGAGAACCAGAAATCCGGATTCTGATTGACCCGTTTCAGCTCATAGCCCGTAACCTTTTCAAAGGCACTCCCACGGCTGATACGGCCGGTGATGATATCCCAGTCCCAGATGATCTCCTTGGTGGCCTTCATCGCCAGTTTAAAACGCCTGTTGGAGATTTTGATGGCTTCCAGGTTCTCCCTGATCTGCGAAAGGTCGCTGGTAGCTCCCACCATCCTGATGGCTTTTCCTTTGGAATTCCTGATGATGTAGGCCCGGTCTATGAGATAGGCATAGCTGTCATCGGCGCGGCGGAATCTGTATTCAGAATTGAAAAGGTCCTGCTGTGGATCTCGCAGTACTTCCTGCTGCTTTCTACGCAGAAGCTCCAGCTCCTCCGGATGGATATGGTCCCGCCAGAAATCACGCCTGTCAACATCTGAAACGGGATGCCCCAGAAATTTGCCAAGGCCTTTGTGAAAGCGGGTGACCTCGTCGGCTTCCAGGTCCCAGTCATACATCAGGTCCTGGGTGGCAGCGGCAGCCAGCCTGTAGCGCTCGTTGATCTGCCTTATCTCCCGCTCCTGCTTCAGCAGTTTCGTAATATCCCGAGAATTGGCCACTACCCCCTGGACTGCAGAATCATCCATAAGGTTGGTTACAGTGGTTTCCAGCCATCTCCATTGCCCCTCCTTGTTCCTGAACCTGTAAGGTGCCAGCTTGAATTGTTTGACCTGATCAATCGAGAGGAACTGTTCCTCGATATGTTTCAGGTCTTCAGGATGGATGAATTCGAAGGCATTCCGCCCCACATATTCCATGGGAGTAGTGCCTAAGACCTTTTTGCTGCTGTCACTTACAAAAAGATAATTCCCCTCCAGGTCGAGAACTGCACATAGGTCGGCACTCTCCTGTACCAGCGCCTTGAACTTCTTCTCGCTCATCCGTAGGGCCTGCTCCTGTTCCTTCAAGGCCGCATCGGCAGCCCTTTTTTCCAGGGTGGTGGTGAGGTTGCTGGCAAGGGTCTTCAGGAAGTCGATCTCCTCGTCAGTCCAGTACCGTTCCCTGATGCAGTCGTTGAAGCCTATCAGCCCGTGCAGCTGTTTCTTCAGGAAAATCGGAAATATCAGTATGGCCTTGGTATCCTGGAAATTGAGAAGGCGTTTCAGTTCCCCCTCTTCCAGTTCAGAAGCATTGGCCGAAAAAGGCTGATTGGGCTCCAGCCGGCCCAGCAATTCTTCCACTCTGCTCAAAGGTAACCGCTGGTACTCTGGTTCGTCCTTCTGGGGTTGCGCCTTGTCGTTCGTCCACTCGATCTTCAGGCTGATCAGTTTTTCTCCGCTGGCCTGGTCCTGATGGGTCCTGAAATAATAGATACGGTCCACATCTACCGCCTGCCCTATGCTGCCCAGGGATTCCTGCAGCTGATTCCCCTTGAGGTCCTCCTGTAGAAGACTGTTTATAAAGGCTGCGTTGATCTGCAGATATTTCTTTCTGTTGACGATTATTTCTTCCGACTGGCGGAGGGCTGTAACATTCCTGGCAATTCCAAAGGCCCCTGTGATCGCTCCATCGGCTTTCATGGGCGCCAGGGACAGGTCAAGGATCAGGTGATTCCCTTTGGCCGAAATGAATTTTGCCTCAAACCTCACCGATTGGCCCGAGATAGCCTTCTGAAAGTTTTCCAGGATATAATCCCTGTCCACCGGGTCACAGAAAGGCAGAAAATCCATTTTAAGCAACTCCTCCAGCGGGACCTCGGCGGTTACTGCGAGCCCCTGGTTGGCACTAAGAAACCTTCCCTCCCGGTCCAGGGAATACAGACCATCGGGGTTGGCATCTACAAAATGGGAGTACTGCTGCCGCTTGCGATCGACTTCCCGTTTCAGCTTGGCCTGCTTCTTTTCTGAAAGCACCCGGTCGGTGACGTCGTTTACCAGATGCAGCACATATTCCAGCTTGCCCGAATCATTCAGGACGGGAACATTCTCATAACTCCAGTATTTCTCCAGGAAGCCGCCGGTGTCCCTCACTGGAATATCATGACGCAGCACTTCCATCTCATCCTTTTCCCCTGTTGAAGCCACCTTCAGGAAGGACTCCAGCAGGAAATCGCTATCTGGAGTGTCGACTTCAGGATTCTTCGGAAATGCATCACAGCTCAGGCGGCCCACCAGATCCCTTGCCGCAGAACCGGTGATCCTCAGGTAGGCTTCGTTGGCCTCTACTATGCGAAACTGGCCCTGTTCCTCCGGTTTCAGGACCACACAGGGCAGGCTGATGGCGCGGAATATCAACTCGAAACTGGTGCAATTCATCTCTCTATAACCGATCTTTTATTCAACTTTCCTCCAGGGGACAAAACTAATTGAAAAAAATCACATCGTGTTGTTGGTCTGACGATTAATGTATTTGGTCGACAAAAGATAAAAAATGTTACAGTTTTATCCTACAAAAATCTCTGCCTCCTGCAGCGGGGCGGGGATGATGAAATCCGTAACTTTAGGGATAGGGCAATTCAGGGGAGTATGGCAGTCAAGAAATTCCGAAAAAAGTATCGTATCCCCTCCTCCCGTGCCCCCTTCTGGGAGTACGGCTGGAGTGCTGCCTATATTGTGACGATCTGCACTGTTGACAAACATTGCTACTTCGGAAGAGTTGCCGGAGACACCGTAATTTTGTCGCAGATAGGGAAGATCGTGAAGAACGAATGGAATAAAACCTTCGATCTGCGTCCCGACATGAACCTGACCCAGGGAGATTATATCATCATGCCCAATCATTTTCACGCGATAATCATCATCGGCGAAAATAAATTCAACAGTAGCGACACAACGCCTTGCGTGTCAAAGTTCGCCCCCCAGTCCAAAAACCTATCCTCCATCATCCGCGGATTCAAGACCAGCGTCACCAGAAGCGCAAGATCCATAAATCCCGATTTCTCCTGGCAACCCCGATTCCACGACCACATCATCAGGGATGACGTATCCTCCTATCAAACCATTTCGGAATACATTATTACCAATCCCTCGAGATGGCTGAATGACAAATTCCACCCATCCCGGCCGTAAAATGCCACCGATGCGTGCCACGCATGGTGCATGACCTGATTCACCACCGATGCGTGCCACCCATGGTGCATGACCTGTTTCACCAACGATATGTAGAGACGCAATGCCTTGCGTCTCACGTACTGCATTTAAAGCCAATACCGTCTCCCAATTGTGTCCAGTTTCCCCAATGATGCATCACCCCAATTGATGCACGACCTGGTTTCCCCAATGATGCATCATCCCAATTTGATGCATACACGGCCTGTTTCCCCCAAACGAATTTATCAGCAGCGCGTGGAGACGCAAGGCATTGCGTCTCTACGATTTCGACGCTAAAAACCCGATGCGCCACACAGTTTGATGCACGACCTGGTTCCCCCAACGATGCGCCACCCATGGTGCACGACCTGTTTCCCCAACGATATGTAGAGACGCAATGCCTTGCGTCTCACGTTCTGCATTTAAAGCCAATACCGTCTCCCAATTTTGTCCAGTTTCCCCAATGATGCATCACCCAAATTTGATGTTTGCCCCGATGGGCCACACAGTTTGATGCACAACCTGGTTGCGCCAATGATGCGCCACCCATGGTGCACGACCTGTTTCACCAACGATATGTAGAGACGCAATGCCTTGCGTCTCACGTACTGC
>CBFGYW010000065.1:0-7330 GCA_965653085.1 uncultured Salinimicrobium sp. | reverse complement strand
TTTGCCGCCTCCTTTTCCTGTTCCTCCGAGGGCCAGTGGCCCATGGCTACCAGGTGCACCTGCACCCCATATTTCTGAAGTGCCTTGCACAGTTCGAGGGAATACACCCAGACGCCGCCTACGGTGTCGGTGGTCATCAGTATCTTCATTCTATCTTCCATAAATTCTATCGATTATTTCTGCGGTTAGTACTAATTCTTCTGCTGTTCTGGCATTATAACCCACCCCTTCCGAAAGCTGCTTCGCCCAGGCTACTCCTGCTCTGCCTCCCCATTCGTCTGGGGGAGAGACCAGGGTTTCTTTCTGGGTTCCCTTATATTTCTCTGCCGTGAAGTCGTAAAAGGAGCCGCTGAGATTCTTTACTGCGGCCCCGCCTTTGGTTCCGTAGAACCTGGCTTCTATTACTGCATCCTGGCCAGCGGAAACATGCCAGGAGCATTGCATATTGATTACCGTTTCTTTCTCAGAGGTGAGGCTTACTGAGGCATAATCCTCCACCTGCTCCTCCCGTGGCTGTAGCTTTTTTCCCTGGTAAAAAAGATGGCTTTTCACCTCTTTTATCCTCGGAAAACCAAGGCACCAGAGGGCCATGTCAACGAGGTGGATCCCCAGGTCCATCACACAGCCACCCCCCGAACGTTTCAAATCGTAGAACCAGTCTTTATCTGGCCCGTAGGCGTTGTGGAAAATCAAATCCACAGCATAGATATCACCTATTTCTTTACTTGAAACCACACCATGAATCTCCTGAAAAGCCTTTACATATCTATAGGAAAGGTCTACTGCCAGCAGTTTGTTCATTTCACGGGAAGCATTCACCACCTCCCGTACCTCTGCGGCTGTCCGTCCTAAAGGTTTCTGACAGAAAACTGACTTCCCCGCCTTTAGAGCTTCAATGCTTTGGGAAGCATGCAGGGCACTGGGAGTGGCAATGACCACTCCGTCCAGGTCCTCTTCCTGTAGCATAGCTTCATAAGATGTCAGCTGATTCGCTGTTCTGGCTATTTTAATTGCCTCTGCTGCATTTTCTTCATTAGGTTCCACTATGGAGGCAGCTTCGGCAGCAGATTGATTTAAAATGGCTTCCATTCGGTTTCTGCCTATCCATCCCACGCCCAGAAAACCTAAGGCCAGGGTCTTTTGTTCCTGCTGTGTTGCCATCATTGTTTTATGTCGGTTAAGATAAGTGCCTTTATAAAACCGTCAGGTCTTTCGGTGAGATGCTGAAATGCCTTGTCTGAATCTTCTAGGGAGAAGCTGTGGGTGAAAAGGGGGAAAGGGTTCATTTTCCCTTCCTCCACGGCCATGATGGCCATTTCTATTCCTTTGATATATTGCCTTGGCTCCCTTTCATGGGCGCTTATCATGTCGATGCCCCGCCAGTTTAGAAGCTGTACATTCACATTCCGCATCCCGTCCTGATGAAAACCCGCAACTATCAGTTTACCACGTTCTGCTGTCAATTCTATCGACAGGTTCAGAGGCCATTCTTTTCCCGTGGCTTCTATTACTCTTTCGCAGAATTTTTCCTGCGTAAGTTGTTTTACAGTCTCAATAATCCTGAAGTGGTCGTCCATCAGGATCGTCTCATCTGCCCCTTGTTCTTTAGCGATTTTTAGGGAAAACTTTCTCTTGGAGAGAGCGATGACCCTTGCTCCGGCAGATTTCGCCAGCTGAATAAGCAACAGACCAAGGAATCCGCAGCCTACAATTGCTACCGTCTGACCTTCCTTGATATCACTTCTGAAGAAGATATTAATTGCACAGCCTAAAGGCTCTCCGGGAAAAGCTTTTCCGTCCAGAGAGGGTGGAAGTTTTACCACATTAGCAGCCTCGGCAAGATCATGGGTAGCATAGGCATTGTAAGAAAGTGCAGTAACCCTGTCTCCAATTTCCAAATTTTTTACCCCAGTTCCCACAGCGTCTATGAAGCCCCAGCCTTCATGGCCCGGATTTCCGGGAGGACTTGGATAGCTGAACCACTCCCTGCCTTCCCAAACAGGAATATTGGAAGCGCAGACGCCGGAGCCTTCCAATCTGATCCTGACTTCCCCCGCCTTGGGCTCACGTAATTCGGTTTCTTCTACCTTCAGCTTTTTGGGAGATTCCAGTATCAGGGATTTGTAGATTTCAGTTTCTGGTGAAAGTACAGGTATGTCCTGTGCTGTTCTATTTGAACTCATATGGCGATGGCATTTGAAGATTTTAAACTGTCCGGAAGTTCTATATTCCGGTTCTCACATAGCCATTTCATCAGGCTTTCCACTCCTTCCTCAACATTATATTTTGGTGCCCAGCCTGTGGCCTCTTGGAATTTGGAGGTGTTGGAAACGTAGTATTGCTGATCTCCCGTACGCCAGTCCTCAAAGGAGATCTGCAGGTCCTTCCCTGCCTTTTCCTTGATAAGACTCAGGATTTCCAGCAGACTCACCGTATTCTTAGGTCCGCCTCCAATATTAAATACTTCCCCGGCCAGTTTATCGATGTTTTTATGCGCCAGCTGGAAAGCATCAACAAGATCCTCCACATAGAGGATATCCCTCACCTGTTTTCCATTCCCGTAGATGTAAACAGGCCGGTCTTCCAAAGCACTGATAAGGAAGTGGGCCACCCATCCCTGGTCTTCGGTGCCAAACTGATGTGGACCGTAAATACAGCTCATCCTGAAAACGGCTGTCTTTAAGCCATAACAACGTGAGTAATCCAGGATATACTGGTCGGCCGCACCCTTGGAACAGCCGTATGGAGAATGGAAATCCAGCGGCATCTTTTCGTTGATCCCGTATTTCTTGATCTTGCGGTCAGTAGGATAATACCTGCTGTCATTTTCCTCCATCGTTATGTCCTGCAGGTTACCATAAACCTTATTTGTGGAGGTAAACAGCAGCGGCGGCTTGTTTTTGGAGGTCCTGATGGCTTCCAGCAAATGGAAGGTTCCCTTCAGGTTCACCTGAAAGTCGTACACCGGATTCACCACCGCCGAGGTCACAGCCACCTGGGCACTGAAATGGAATACTGCGTCTGCATTATTTACACATTGCTGCAGGATCCTGTGTTCATTAATATCAGCAATCTGAATCCTCAGGTTCTTTCCGTATTCCTTCTGGAGCCACTGCAGGTTCTGTTCAACCCCATCCCGGAAGAGGTTGTCGTAGATCATCACCTTTTTCCCTTCGGAAAGCAGGTGGGCGGCAAGGTTAGTGCCAATAAAGCCGGCCCCTCCTGTGATAAGGGTATATTTTTCAGAAGTGCTGAAATGGTAGGTTTTCTGGATATAGGAATGGTTGAAGATATTCCTGATTCCATCCCTTTCCAGAAGTTTGTATAGGAGTTTTTTTGTGCCGTCAACCTTTTTTAAACCGAAGAAATATTCCCGCTCATCCAGATGGTATCCCCCCACGGCGGCATTCTTAGGATTCAAATCATTCAGCGAATACCAGTAGATCCTGTCAGCCTTGGTCTGCAGTACATTTTTAAATTCCTCAAACTGCTTTACCTCATCGTTCTGCCAGGTGGAAAAACCGACTTCTGAAATCCAGATCTCTTTTTTTAATCCAAACTTGTCAAGAACATTTTTGATTGAGTTCATGCTGAATTCCCATCCCTTCCATTGCTGGTCAAACACATCAGGAAATCCGTGTATTCCAATCGCATCAATATATTTTATCACCCCCTGTTCGATCATCATCTGCAGCCAGTTGGGATCTATGGGACTCATCCCGCCCAACAAGGTCTTCTTATTTCTTTTTTTGGCCCAGAAGGCGGCCATCCCTATCATTTTTGCAAATTTTTGCCAGGAATAGTCAAGGGTGTAATCATATTCGACCTTGTTATTTGGCTCATTCCACAATTCCACCCATTCAAAATACTTTCCGTATTTGCTGATCATTATATCTACAAAATCCGCATAAGCTTTCAGGTCCTTGGGAGGAGACGAAGTCTTTGGCAGTTCCCCCAGAGAAGGAGGGGTATAGAGGAAACAGGGGATGACCTCCACCTGCTTGTCCAGTTCTTCAAATAGCCAGTCGTACCATTCTTCGGTACCTTCCCGGTACCAGTCAGCCCAGGAAATCCCAGTTCTTAAATTCTTGATGCCTAACCGTTTTAGGTCAGAAATGGCATTTTTAACTTCTTCATATTCCCCCGGACGGAACCATTCCAGAATTCCAATAGCCGGAAGTTCTGCGTTTACATTTTTTGCTATATCCATTGTCTCGGTTTATACGGTTAGTCCTCTGGACGCTAATTCTTTGCTTGCCTTGCTTACATTGTCAGTGGCTATCTGAGTTTTCAGCCATTCTGCCAGTTCTAGCAGACCTTCTTCAAAATCAACCCTGGGTTCAAATCCTAGTTTCGACTTTATCTTCGAAGTATTGCCGAAGCAGTGCCTGATATCCCCTACGCGGTATTTCCCGGTGATCTCAACAGGGATATTTTCTTTCCCCATGACCTTTGCCAGTTTTTCCGCAATGCTTTCAACGCTGTAGTTGTTGCCGCTGCCCACATTAAACATTTCCCCGTCGGCTTCTTCCGATTCCATGGCCATTCTGCAGGCGGTTGCCACATCCTTCACGTGAACGAAATCCCGCTGCTGCCTGCCATCCTCGAATATCATCGGGGAGTTATTGTTCAATAGGCGGGATGCAAAAATTGCCAGAACCCCGGTATATGGATTTGAAAGTGCCTGCCGGGTACCGTAAACATTGAAGAACCTCATGGCCGTAGTTGGGATGTTATAAGCCTTTCCAGTTATCAGGCACAGGCGCTCCTGATCGTACTTCGACAAGGCATAAATAGAAGAAAGATTTGGTTTTTTGTCTTCAGAAGTGGGAACAGGTTTCAATGCTTCTCCCTCTTCAGTGTACATCTCCCATTTCCCTTTCTTCAGGTCTGAAAGTTTTCTCTCACACTCCGCATATCGGCTGCCGTCCCTTCCGGTATATAGACCTTCTCCGTAGATGCTCATGCTGGAAGCCACCACTAGCTTGTCCACCGGATTATCGATAAGGGCCTCCAGCAGTACCGCAGTACCCACGTTGTTGACATCAGTATATTCCCTTATCTGATACATACTTTGTCCCACCCCCACCATTGCGGCAAGGTGGAAAACGGCATCGACCCCATCCAGAGCTCTTAATACGGCCATCTTATCGCGCACGTCTCCTATCTGCAGTTCCACCTGCGAATTCAGGTATTCGGGTCTTTCTTTTCGGTTACCGTGTACCTGTTCCGACAGATTATCAAGTGCCCTCACGCTATAGCCCTTGTTGATAAGTTCATCGGCCAGGTGCGACCCAATAAATCCTGCGCCTCCGGTTATTAAGATCTTTTTGCTCATTGATTGGTTTTTCAATTGGTTAGAATATTTGCAGTATTGGTCTAGTTGTTATGTTGTTGATGCAGCTGCCGTTCTTTTTGCTGAGGGCATACCACACGTCTTCGGCTACCTCTTCTGCGGAAATGGATCCCATCCCGATTTCCTCAAGGGAGGTAGCCCCAGATAATTGATTCTGAAAGAAACCCGTCTCCACAATTCCCGGACTCACCACCGTTACCTTGACAGAAGGCAAGGTTTCCTGCCTCAGGGTCTCTGCCACCACCTCTAAGGCTGTCTTGGAGGCAGTATAGATGCCGCCGTATGGATGAGGTTTATTGGCCGATACCGAAGAGATAAAAACCACATGTCCCCCTTCCTTGTCTAACATTCCCGGAACAAAAGACCTGATGCATCTCAAGGCTCCCATTAAATTGGTGTTTATGATATGTTCCCATTTCTCGGGATCTCCTTCTGTAAGCTTTTCCTTAATACCTTGTCCGGCGTTTAATACTAAAATATCCGGCTGCCCTAGATTATTATTTACCCATTCAAAGAGCTCAGAAATATCTTCCTTCTTACCTACATCACATCTCCTGAAGATCGCTGCAGTATCCTCCTCATTTTCCTGAATGTCTGCGACTACCACCTTAAGGCCTTCATTTGCCAATTTTTTAACTATAGCGCGTCCAATGCCGTTACTTCCACCGGTCACAAGAGCTATTTTAGAAAATGGTTTACCTTCCATACGATTAAGTACGTGAAATTTACTTCCGGAAATTCTCCGGTAAATAACAATAGTTGTAATGCCCAGGGCCCTGATTTAGCGGGGGAAGGAGAGCCCGGAAAAATCGAACAGCCGGGATTATCCAGCCGCTCCTTGTAAAGGTAAAGGAGGGTCTTGTGAAATAGTATTAAAACAAACCTAAATGTATCTTAAACGCAGAGGCAATAAGGCTTTTAACTTATTTTGGAAGCTTTTTTGATAGCAAAAAACTGGTAGAAATTTTCTGTTAATGCCAGCACTGACAAGGGGTTGATGAAGATGCTGCAGGAACTCCCTTGGATTTAAATAGGATCAAAAAAAACCGCCTGAGTGTCTCAGACGGTAATATTATTCAGATTCAGTTAAAAATTATCCCTTAAGATTGGCGGCTATGAGCCTTTTCCATCTATTGGCAGCTGTAAGAAGGTTTTCCCTTTCTGCTGCCGAATCGTGGTCGTCCTGGTAGAAAAGAATACTTTCTTCTGCCCCACTTGCTTTTTTTAGAAGCAGCTGTATCTCCAGTACATCATCCAGGTTCTCAGATGGCACCTTCTCAGCATTTAGCTTCTGGACTCTGCATGACTTTATTTCTTTCAGGTCCAGGGCTAGCTCCTTCTGCGGTTTGATCTGTTGGATCACCAGCAGCTTCTTTGAAGACTTGTCCAGTCCCAAAATTACTGGGGAAAGATAGTCCGTTTCATCGAGCTGGGCCTGATTCTTCTGCGACAGCAGACTTAATTTTTTTCTTTTTTTCTTTTCGCTGGCGTTCTGGTTAATGGCCAGATAGAACATCGGGCCAACGAATAATAACAATAAGGCAAGGCCCATTAGTACGGATGAGGTTTCCATATATAAAATTTTAATGTGATTTCTTTTTCTAATTGATATACAATGCCTGTCTAAGGCTTAGAAAAAGCTCACAGAAAAAAGTGGAATGGAAAGAGGAGACTGGAGATATGGCACTTCAGGTCCCGTTGTGGCACGGAGGCTGAAGAGAGCCTGATATAGGGAAAATAAACCTCGTAATGCCCCTCGGGAATGACCGAGACGCCGTAAAAGAGGTTTTCTGAATACTCAGGTAGTTTTACGACCTGAAATACCTCCTCCGAAGCCCAAAGGGTATGAGCCTCAGAAGACTTCAGATCTTCCTGGGAAACAGCCTGGGGAAACCAAAGATTCTCTGTTGCCGAGACTCCCGTAACCCTGAAAAGGGCTACGAGGAGGGCAAGATACAATCCAAAGGATCTGCG